>NZ_JAJBNQ010000115.1:0-323 GCF_020538025.1 Blautia sp. MSK17_66 | reverse complement strand
GGTGGCAGTCAGTCTCGTGCTATAGAAAATGAAATCCATCAGTGCATCACGGACTTATTCCTATTGAGAAAAGAAGTACTGAAACTGGCAGGTGGTATGAATGGCAATCGTAAAACACATTAAAAGCAGAAATGCAAATTACTCGGCTGCTATCAATTATCTTCTGTTTGAACATGATGAAAAAACCGGAAAAAAGATTGTAGATGAATCCGGGCGAAGCATCCTGCGAAAAGAGTTTTACATGGATGGGCTGAACTGTGATCCGATGTCTTTTGACAAGGAATGTGAACTGACAAATGCTCATTTTCACAAAAATAAGAAAC
>NZ_JAJBNQ010000114.1:0-327 GCF_020538025.1 Blautia sp. MSK17_66 | reverse complement strand
GAATTTTCGAGAATCGTATGTGTTTCACTGTTTAGTTATCAAGGTTCTTTGCTGTCATCTCTCAGACAGCTTGTTTACTTTATCATATCTGTCAGTGTTTGTCAATACTATTTTTTTATTTTTTTAAATAATTGAAACAAACAAGATATTCAAAAATAACATGAAGATTATCACATCTTCAAAACCACATACATGTTGACTAAGTAATCGAATCAATTTAACCATGCTTGTTGGTCAAGCCCTCACCCTATTAGTAGCAGTCAGCTCCATACGTTACCATACTTCCACCCCTGCCCTATCAACCTCGTCGTCTTCAAGGGGGTTTAC
>NZ_JAJBNQ010000113.1:0-327 GCF_020538025.1 Blautia sp. MSK17_66 | reverse complement strand
AATCACAAACATTGATGCAAATGCAAGATTTCCAGCCTTTAATGCTTTTTGTTTCACCCATTCTTCATACACCGCCACTTTGTCCAGTGTTTCTTTCATCTCTTTATTCATAGTCTGGCTCCTTTCTCCATCCAGGAGCTCTCTTATCTCAACATCGTAATACTCAGCAAGTTGAACAAGTATACTGAGATCTGGCATATTTATTCCTGTTTCCCATCTGGAAACTGTTCTTGCAGATACCTCAAACTTCTCGGCAAGCTGCTCTTGCGTAAGATTCTTTTCTTTACGACATTGCTTTAAAAAAGCTCCAATCTTTTTTGTATCCAT
>NZ_JAJBNQ010000112.1:0-347 GCF_020538025.1 Blautia sp. MSK17_66 | reverse complement strand
CAGTATATACAATTCTTGATAATCCAAAGTATAGTCATTTTTTTGAATTCATTGTGATTGCAGAAAAGAAAAGGATCACAAAAGAGAGTTTTCAAAAATTCCTGGAAGGTCAGGACCGGTATAAGCTGGATCCATCGAATGATTATGAAGAACTTGCACAGGAACAAAATATTGTCCTGGCTAATTTCCGGCGGAAGAAATTATCACAAACCGGAATAAGAGGAAGCAATGGAAATATAAAGTATCTTACTTTTGATGAAGCTTCCTATCTGGCAAAGGTCAGCAGAAGCATGATCAACAAGTGGGCGGATAAAGGAAAGTTCACAGTAATAAAAGTTGGCAGTCGA
>NZ_JAJBNQ010000111.1:0-351 GCF_020538025.1 Blautia sp. MSK17_66 | reverse complement strand
TGTAACATCCTCCAAAGCTGCAGTTGCCGCTCTGACCGTCACAGATTCTGAAATCCCCGCCCTCAATTCTGAGCGGATGTCCGTCAATAAGTGCATCTGCTATTTTCTTCCGGGCAATCTCGTAAATCCGCTGGACCGTCGTTCTTGCGATCTGCATAGATACTGCACACTGCTCCTGACTATAACCTTTCTTGTCCAAAAGACGGATTGTCTCGTACTCATCTACCGTCAGAACAATGGGTGTTTTTTTCTCCGTATCATCTGCCGGAAGAAATTCTAAAACATTGGGGAAATGGCAGACTTTTCTGCATTTTACTGGTCTCGGCATAAACTGCTCCTTTCTCGCTTTTC
>NZ_JAJBNQ010000012.1:0-102875 GCF_020538025.1 Blautia sp. MSK17_66 | reverse complement strand
ATTACATGCACATGGTCAATATCATGATTCCATTCCTCCAAAACAATTCCATACCGTGGGGCAATATATCCCCATATTTCCTTTGCTCTTTCTGAAATCGGATCATTGATAACTTTTCTTCGATATTTCACCACCATAATCAGGTGATAATACATCAAGTACACTGAATGTGCATTATGATCCATATTTTCCATAAAATCAGTCCTTTTTTTGAATAATTATCTTATCGACTGATTCTATTATACCATGGATCTCGCTACCAAACAAGCGTTCTTTTTATTTTTTGCAATTCATCTCCCACCTGTAGAGGAAGGAGAATTCTTGCTATATATTATGTTAAATTTATCAAACAGCTCTGCAATTTCTTCGCGGTCTGCCGCTGCCGTAAGTGAAGACGGCCTTATCCAGTACTGCATCCGGCGGTCTTTCTTCTTTCCTTTCTCTGCATACACATCCACCGGAGCCTGATACGGTCCACTGTCTCCTGCACTGCACCACAAATAGAGAAGATAAACCCCTGTATTTTTGTAATTAATTACTTCAATTCTTGGAATATATCTCGGTGTGATCAGATTGCAATACTGAAAAATCTCCTGCTGCACAGAATCCAGGATATTCATCGGAAGACCTTTAGGTGGAAGAACCGGAATTCCATCTTCGGCACGGATTCCGATTACAAGATATCCACCGTTTACATTATGAAGATCATTTGCAAATGCACAGATCGTATGGATAATGTCATTAGGATTCCATCCTTCTTTATATTCAACTCTGTTCTGCTCAACCGTCCGTCCTGCAAGTAATGTTTCTAATTTTAACGGAATCATACCTACCCCCGTATTTTCTCTTCCCATTCCTTCTCACGAAATCCGGTCAGGACAAAATCTTCTCCGACTACAAGAGGGCGTTTTACTAACATGCCATTGGTTGCGAGCAGTTTCAGCTGTTCGTCCTCTGTCATCTGCGGAAGTTTTTCTTTCAGATTCATCTGCTTGTAGAGCATACCGCTTGTGTTAAAAAATTTCTTAAGCGGCATCCCGCTTCTTTCGTACCATTCCTTCAGTTCTTCATATGTGGGATTCTCCTCCACGATCGCTCGCTCCTCAAAAAAAATCTTGTGCTCCTCGAGCCATTTAAGTGCTTTCTGACAGGTGCTGCATTTTCGATATACCAGAACTAACATTTTATTCCCTCCCTTGATCCGGCAAGCAAAATTTTTTGTATGCTCCTGGCACTGCCTTATCTTTTCTTTCTTAATTTCAATGAAACTATCGGCGATGTGCCAGAATTGCTAATAAAAAAATCTGTATATAGAATATTTCTTTAGAACTTTTGATTTCATCATACTCTACATCCCCCACACTGTCAACGAACATTTTTTATAACATTTTGTCAGATCTGTATTGCCATTCGGGACATAGATTGAACCATTTTCCCACGTCCCCACTGGCATTTTCACGGGAAATCTGGTACAATGTGTTGCAGTGATTTAACTTGTAAAGGAGGTCCCATTATGGGTTATGATAAACTTGAAAAGAATCTGATTGACATCATCAAAGAAGAGCAGGCGAAGCTTGGATTTTTTAAAGAAGATATCCGTCTGTATTATCCGCTTTCCTCTCTGAATCATTTCTTTGCTGCCAATGATACTGCCGATGAAATGCAAAAACGTCTTGATGCACTTCCGGCTTCTCTCACAGATAAACTCGGAGACATCATGGTTTCCCACAAGGGAGACCGTTTCTGTTTCCATATTCCACCGCAGGGAACTGTCTATGTACACGACAACACTGCCGGAAATGAATTTATTAAGGAACTTGTCAATCTGGTCGGCAGACATGGCTGTACCATGAATGAAATCCTGGATTTATTCCATACTTATTCTGAGAATATCATTACGGAAGAAATGGATAACGGCGAGTTCGACCGCCTGATCCGCTTTGCAGATAATCCGGATGATACCTATTACTACTGTTTCAAAGACGAAGGATGCCACATCATCTACCATCGTTTCCTTCCAGAAGACTATACCGATTTCGATTTTTGATAAGGAGGCTTTTTTATGTGTACCGCAGCAACTTACAAAACCAGAGATTTTTATTTCGGAAGAACTCTTGATTATGAATTTTCCTATGGGGATCAGATCACCATTTCTCCCCGAAACTACCCATTCCATTTCCGTCACATGGGAGTTATCGATCAGCATTTTGCGATCATCGGGATGGCTCATGTCGCCGAAAACTATCCTTTATATTATGATGCCATCAACGAAAAGGGGCTTGGCATGGCCGGTCTGAATTTCGTAGGAAACGCAGCCTATGCAGATGTGAAACCAGGTGCTGACAATGTCGCACAGTTTGAATTCATTCCATGGATTCTCTGCCAGTGTGCTTCTGTCGATGAAGCCCGTGCACTTCTGTCCGGAATAAACCTTGCCAACACACCATTCAGCGAACAGTTTCCTCTGGCACAGCTTCACTGGATCATTGCTGACAAAGACAGTTCCATCACTGTAGAGTCCATGTCCGACGGTCTTCATATTTATGACAATCCGGCAGGAGTTCTTACCAATAACCCGCCGTTTCCACAGCAGATGTTCCAGTTAAACAACTATATGCACCTGTCTCCAAAGCAGCCTGCAAATACATTTTCTGATGACCTCGGTCTTGCTGCTTACAGCCGCGGCATGGGTGCTCTCGGACTTCCGGGTGATCTTTCTTCCGCATCCCGATTTGTTCGTGTGGCTTTTACCAAAATGAACGCAAAATCCGGTGATTCCGAACTCGAAAGCATCAGCCAGTTTTTCCACATCCTCGGCTCTGTCGATCAGCAGAGAGGCTGCTGTGAGGTCACAGATGGCAAATACGAGATCACTCTCTATACGTCCTGCTGCAATACTGCAAAGGGAATTTACTACTACACCACCTACGAAAACCATCAGATCAGTGCAGTTGATATGAACAGAGAAAATCTGGACAGTAATCTCCTGATCTGTTATCCTGTCCTTCAGGGTGAAAAAATCAATTTCCAGAACTGAAAAGAGAGGTACTCATATGAATCTTGGAAACTTAATGCAGTTAAAAAATTCCTGGGCCACATTTACCCGGAATCATCCCAAATTTCCCAAATTTCTTCAGGCTGCCGGAAGTGCGATCCGACCTGATACGATCATCGAGATCAAGGTCACCACACCTGAGGGCAAAACCATCGAAACAAATCTTAAGGTCAGAGAATCTGATATCGAGCTTGTAAGAAACCTTGCCGGAAGTGCGAGATAAGCTGTATCATCCAAAAAGACACCATTGGCTGTATGTTCGTACATCCTTTGGTGTCTTTTTATCTCTTTATTCTGTGTATCTTATAGTCTTACCCGTTCTTCTTTGCTGTTTGCGATCCGAAAGGCCCTCGGTGTCATATGGTAATGTTCTTTAAAAACCCGGTGGAAGTAACTTCCGTTCTCATACCCGACCGCCGCAATCACATCACTGACCGGAAGGTCTGTCTCACACATCAGCTCCGCTGCTTTATTCAGGCGTTTACGCTGAAGCAGTTCTTTAAAATTAAATCCTGTGTTTTTTCGGATCATTTTGCTCAACACATGCATCGGAAGGTGCAGTTTCTCGCAAAGCTCCGTAAGTGTAGCTGTCCTGTACTGCTGCTCAATATAATCCAGGGTGGTCATTGCGATCATGTTCTCATACTGGTTTGGAAGGCGCATCTCTGCATATTGTACTGACTCCAGAAGATACAGAAAGATAAGCCCCATCGTTGTCTGATTGATACGATTCTGCTCTCCCCGTCCCGTTACCAGAGAATAGATGATATTTTCAAGCAGATTCTGGATCTGCAACACCTCTGCCACTTTGAAATGAAGATATTCTCCCCTCTCCTCATCCTGGCGCAGAACATTTACAAGAAAATCCGCAAGCACATTGTTATTCCCCGCCATCGTATATGCCACATCAAAAAACTCGGGAAGGATCATAAAATTGATCGCTATATCCTCTTCTCCCGCTGGCAGGATCTCATGCCGCGTAAACTGATTCAGAAAGAGCAGTTCTCCCTTCTGGATCACAACTTCCTTCCCGCCAATAATATTGACAAGTCGTCCCTGGCAGACATAAAGCACCTCGATAAAATTGTGCCTGTGCGACGGAAAATGTACAAACCGTGTGTGTGTACGCACCGCGATCAGCTTTCCCTCGCTGAGCATCTTGGCGCTGTCCACGGTAAAATCCTGACCAGATGTGTAGAGATCCTTATCTACCTCTGCCACCCCGTCCAGAATGCGCTGTTCTTCTTCTGTGATTTTTCTTAAATGATCTAATAAAACCTGCTGCATATGGGGTGTGGTATATTATCTTGTAACAATATCAACCGGAATATTAAAGATCTTTGCAACCTTCAGGATGGTATCGATATGTCTTCCTGTAGCAGCGGCCATATGATGTGTCGGGCCGGCTTCACTCCAGCGGTTTACAAACTCTCTTGCGCCACAGGTGAAACGTGTTCTCATGTTGGTATCACCAAAGGAAAGGATTGGTCCTTCTTCGTTTACGCCTTCAGCAACAACGAATTTGAAGTGTCCGTCAGCATCCTGTGTGATCGCAAGATAGGTAACCGGACCTGTGTATGGATAGAACTGGGTCAGATATCCACCGCCTGTTTTGCCATGGAATACTGGTACGATCTTCATGGTAGGTTTCTTATCAGAGATATCAGCATCTCCGCTTCCGGAATGTCCGATGATGCAGATGTCATCGTTGAAGTCGATGGAGTACATCTCAGAAAGCTGGCCTGTACCGGAAATGGTCTTGAGGATACTCATTGCCATGGCAACCTTCATATCACCCTCAACGGCACATGCTGTACCCTGTTTGATCAGCATAGAGAATGCCGGGATCAGCATACTGTCAAGGACACCTGCCTTACCCTGTGCAAATCCGTCATAATGGGAAGCAACCATGCTGAGATGTTCGTCTTTTACCCATTTCTCGAATGCAACAACGTATTTTGCCATATCCCATACTTTTTCGATTGTGCCGCCATCCTCAATATCAAAAGTATCAAGAATATCCTGTGCTTTTGCACGGATCACTTCTTCATCTGTGATATCGTCAGCAATCGCCCACATTTTTTCCCAATCAAACTGTTTGGTGTACAGGAACATTCTGTTGTACAGGTTTGTCTCATCGATGTAAAGGTCCATCATACCCGGATAAGGTCTTCCGATCTGAGCGATATTGGTATCGCGGAATCTTCTTCTTACCTGTGCAGCCTTGCACCAGTCTTCGATCTCTGCCTGAACAGCCGGATCTCCACCCTCAACTACACCTGTAATAACAGCATGTCTCTTGCCTGCTCTTTCCAGATCGGCAACTGCTTCACCTACAGCACCGCAGGCATATCCTTCACCAAGCCATGCAGCGATATCTGTGTGATCATAATCCAGTGCTTTGAGCTTCTGAACGTTCACAAGAACAACCGGAACATCAAGATCACGGATTGCAGGGAGCATATTGTAGGATGTCGCATAGGTCAGCATCTGAAGAAATACGATATCAACGTCTGCAGCACGGAATTTATCTCCAGCTTCCATAGACTGCTCTTTTGTTGTTACCATTCCTCCATCGATGATCTCTACTGTATCAGGGATTGTTTTTTTGAATGCCTCATACTGAGCTTCAAACTCAGGTACCAGTGACGGGAACTGAGGCAGGTATGCTCCTAAAGCAATAGAAAATACGCCGACTCTTGCTTTTGTGTTTACTAACATAATAAAACCTCCAATTTATTTTATTAATGTATATACTCACCTTATTCCAGGTGCATATAGCTCAATAACAGGATGATTGGGTAAAAAGCCTCCATCTATGATCTCTCAGGCTTTGAAAATCTTGATTCCGAAAGACTCATGAATGGTTGTACGAGCCTCTTCAACAGATTTAAATTCGCCTTCCTTAATCATCTGTGCAGTGATATTTCCGATTGCAGTTGCTTCTCCAGGACCTGCATGAACTTCTTTACCTGTTGCCTTTGCTGTAAGTTCATTCAGATATCCCGCATTGGAACCACCGCCAACTACATGGATACGGCTGTAAGTTCTTCCTGTAAGTTCTTCCAGTTCTTTTGCTGCTTTTGCATAGCACTCAGCAAGGCTAGTGTAGATAACTGTTGCAATCTCGCCCATTGTCTCCGGAACCTGCTGTCCGGTTCTGCGGCAGTAGTCCTTTACTTCTTCTGTCATGTTTTCCGGGGAAAGGAAGCACTCATCATTTGCATCTACTCTGGATGGGAAATCCTTTGCTTCTTCTGCCATAGCACAGATTTCTGCAAAACTGTATCTGTCATTTACTTCATGACGAACTGACTGGATCATCCACAGTCCCATGATGTTCTTGATATAACGGAAGCGTCCTTCATAACCACCTTCATTTGTGAAGTTCAGTTCGCAACTCTTTGGTGAACAGTCCGGAGTCTTTCTTTCGATTCCCATCAGGGACCATGTTCCGGAACTGATATAGATAAAGTCATCATCGTTTGCCGGTACTGCAAGGACTGCGGATCCTGTATCATGTGTTGCCGGTGCGACAACTTCTACGTCAAAGCCGACTTCTTTCTGAAGTTCTTCTGTCAGATGTCCTACACTTGTGCCAGGCATGATCAGTTTCTGGAAAATTCTTCTCGGATATCCCAGTTTGTCGATGATCTCATAATCCCAGTCTTTTGTCTGTGCATTTACCATCTGGCCTGTTGTAGCCTCTGTATACTCACAGGTCTTCTGTCCTGTCAGAAGGAAGTGAAAGTAATCCGGCACATGAAGAAGAGTCTCTGCCTGCTCCAGATATTCCGGATGTTTTGTCTTAACTGCCATCAGCTGGTATATCGTATTGTAAATAGCTTTCTGGATACCTGTTCTTGCATACAGTTCTTCAAATGGAATGATCTTGTAAACTTCTTCATCCATTCCCTCTGTACGATGGTCGCGGTATCCGACTGTGTTACCAAGTACCTTGTCATCTTTATCAAGAAGAACGAAGTCAACACCCCAGGTATCAACGCCCATGCTTACCGGAATCTTGCCGATCTCTTTACATTTCTTAAGACCTGCAACGATTTCTTTAAAAATACGGTCAAATTCCCAGCAGAGTTCTCCATCCTTCTTTACCATACCATTCTCAAAACGATGAATCTCCTCGAGCTCCATTCTGCCATTCTCCATGTGTCCAAGGATCAGACGTCCACTGGATGCTCCCATGTCTACTGCTGCGTAATACTTAGTCATTGTAAAAACCTCCTAAATGTTTTTCTTTTATACAGCAAATTTCTTTGTGCAAACTGCTGTATATTCCTTCTCGTTTTCTTCTTAATAATAACATAATACAACAAGGTTCTTCAAGTGTGAAGAACCTTGTTTGTTTAAAAAAGTGTCTTTATTTGCAATTGTTATTTTACAATCTGCCCATAATAAGCGTTTGCACCGTGTTTTCTGTAATAATGTTTATCCTGAAGTTCCTGTGGTGCCGGTTTTACCTGCGGATTGATAAGTTCACAGCGAGATGCCATTTTGGCAACTTCCTCAAGTACAACTGCATTATGTACTGCCTCATGAGCATCTTTGCCCCAGGTAAATGGTCCGTGGTTTTTGCAGAGTACTGCAGGAACTGCCTCGTAATCTTTGTCCTTAAAGTAATCAGCGATCAGCACTCCTGTATTTTTCTCATATGCCTCGTCGATTTCTTCTTTTGTGAGGTTTCGCACACAAGGTACTTCTCCATAGATGTAGTCTGCATGTGTGGTTCCATAGCATGGAATGCCTCTTCCTGCCTGTGCCCAGCTTGTTGCCCAGGAAGAATGTGTATGTACGATTCCACCGATGTTCGGAAATGCATTGTACAGTACAACATGTGTTGCGGTGTCAGAGGACGGATTGTATTCGCCTTCTACTTTGTTTCCCTGAAGGTCAACAACAACCATATCTTCTGGTTTGAGCTTATCGTAATCCACACCGCTTGGTTTAATTACAAAAAGTCCTTTCTCACGGTCGATGCCACTGACATTTCCCCAGGTGAATGTCACCAGCCCATATTTCGGCAGGTCCATATTTGCTTTGTAAACTTCTTCTTTTAATTTTTCTAACATTGTTCTTTCCTCCTGAATTTTATTTCTGAACATCCAGTATCGGACACATCATTTTTACTGCATCATTAAGATCTTTTTTCCATTCCGGATTTCCTGTGTACCAGAATTCCGTCACAAATCTGCGTACTCCCAGATCCCAGGCCTTCTTTATTGCCGCCTCAAAATCCACATGTCCGGTTCCATACGGAATTTCTCTGAATTTTCCAGGGACAGTCTCCTTAAGATGAAGAGAAGTCAGATTTCCTCTGCCCAGTTCCATATCCTCCAGTACATCTGACTTGTAAAGAACCGCTGCATTAGTGAGATTTCCGATATCCGGATAGACTTTAAGATAATTGGAGCCACACAGTGTTACATATTTCATGGCTTTCTCAACCGTATTCATAAATTCATTTTCCATCGTCTCAAGTCCAATGAGCACGCCGGTCTTTTCTGCCAGTCTTGCAGCCTTTCTCAGATTTTCAAGAAATCTGTGTTTTGTATCCAGTGTTGATTCTTCATAATAAACATCATATCCCGGGATCATCACAACACGGATTCCAAGATCATCTGCCAGCTGAAGTGATTTTTCCAGAATCGCCATTCCTCTTGCACAGCATGCTTCATCACTGCTTCCGATCGCATATTTGGTAAGTGCACTGACACACATTGTCCGGATCGGAATTCCGGTCTCATACATGGTTTTTACAAGTTCCAGGCGTGATTCTCTGTCCATATCCAGCCGGGCGATTTTTTCTTCTGTTGCATCAATACTGATTTCAACATAATCATAGCCTGCTGCCTTTGCCGCCTCCAGTCGTTCTTTCCATGTCAGCGTACCCGGCATTGCCTTTTCATACAGTCCAAGCTCATATGCCTTACTCATTCTGTGGTTTCTCCTTTTCCTAGTTTCTGAAATACTTCCACGCACCATTCAGTCCGTCGATCACCGCACGGTATGCCGCATATTTTTCTTTGTAGATATCTGCATATTCCGGTCTTGGCTGTATTGTCTTGGTGATCTTCACTGTACGTCTCATTGCATCCTGATAATCTTTGTAAATTCCCGCTGCAATGCCGGCTGCCATCGCTGCACCCTGTGCACCGAGTTCCTTATCCTCGATCACATCGATCGGAAGCTGAAGCGCGTCTGCAAAAATCTGTACCCATACATCTGAATTTGCAGCGCCTCCGGAAAGTCGTACACTCTTCGGACGTTCACGGTTTCTCAGCAGTTTGTTGACATGGGTCACATGGGAGAAAACAATTCCCTCATAAACTGCACGAAGCATATGTTTCTTATTATGATAAGCAGTCAGGCCTACAAAGGTTCCCTTTGCCAGTGGATCTTCGTTGGAGCCGTTCAGGAATGGAAGGAAGATGATATTGTTGTCCTGCGGCTCGATAGAAGCTACCCACTCATTGGTGATATCGTATACGGAGCCTCCGTTTTCTTTCGCTTCTGCTTTTTCATAACTCATAAGATTGCGGATGAACCACTCCATATTTCCGGCAGATGTCGGGCTGCTCTCCTCGATCAGATAATATCCCGGCATACAGAACAGAGAATTCAGTGCAACTGTGCCGTTTGTCACAGGTTCTTTCGAAATATACTCGTTGATACTCCAGGTTCCGGCCACCATACACATCTGTTCTTCATCAGAAAGTCCGGATGCGATTCCGCATGCGTTGATATCAAACATACCTGCAGCTACTGGGATTCCCTCCGGAAGACCGGTCTTCTCACTCGCTTCTTTCGTCACATGTCCACAGATATCGGCAGCGTTGCGAAGCGGTGGAAGCTTGTCGTAGCATTCTTCCAGATCAAAAAGCTTCATCAGTTCACGGTCATGTTCGTGTGTGATCATATTGACAAGATTTGATCCGGAACAGTCTGTGTATTCACTGTATGCCTCTCCTGTCAGCATGTAACGGATATAATCTTTTACTGCAAAGATATACTGTGTTCTCTCAATGACTTCCGGCATATTTTCTTTGAACCATGCCAGGATGCTTACCGGCTGTACTGCCAGAATGTCCTGCAGAGTTTTCTCATAAACCTTTTTGTCAGTGCCATCCTCATGCCATCTTTTGACCTGTGCCCAGGCTCTTGTATCCGTAGAAATGATTCCGTTATAGGAAGGCTTTCCATCATAGCCTACCATGTACAGACCTTTTCCATGTCCTGAGAAAGAAACCCCTGCAATGTCCTTTGGATCGATATTACTCTTCTCGATCGCATTACGTACAGCCTGTGCATTTACCTCCCAGAGTTCATCCATATCCCTTTCTGTATAACCTGGCTTCGGAGTGATCGTCACAGTCGGTACACTGGCCACAGAAATCTGCTTTCCGTCTTCATCAAAGAGCGCTGCCTTTGAAAAAGTACCCCCATTGTCAATCCCCATTAAGTATTTCATGCCATACCTCCTCTTTTTATATATGATTTTTTATTTTAATTCTTCCAGAAGTCTGTCCAGCTTCTCTGTCATTGTCTTTACATACAGTTTATTTGTATGTGCTGCTTTTGTGCCATCCTCATAGATGACCGTGTAGAAATTCTGGTCTTCTTCATAATATGTAATTTCTTTCTTTGAACCATCCGTCAGTGTATATACAAGCTTCAAAGCCTCATCCCCGGTTTCTTCCGGCACGCTCTCCAGACGTTCCTGGGCGGTCACACTGACACATGCATAGTAGAAATCTGTAAATAATTTTTCATCCACTTCCTGCTCATCTACAAGCCATTTTACTGACTCCAGACCACCCTTTGTCGTCTGTGTTTCTTTTCTGAGCACATGCGTTGCACCATCTCTTGTAACTTCAAGTTTATCAAGATCCCCTATCGAAACAAAGCTGTATGTCAGACTCCAGTAAGAAGCCGCACTGGATTTCAGAAGGTCTGTCAGATACTCTCCACGAATCGTATGAATCTCCGGAAGTTCATTCAGCCTTGCATAATAGTTGCCGTTTTCATCCTCATCGCCTACGGAGAGGTCAAACTCTTTTGCTCCTTCTCCGTCTTTGTATTTTACGGTGAGTACCATCTGCGGATCGTCCAATCCATATTTTACATAATCGGAACAATTGTATTCAAGATCCTGATACCAGATAATATTGGACACATTATCCTGGACCATGCCGACCAGATTCAGGTTTGCAAGCTGGCTTTCTCCCTCTTCATCCTCCACCGTACACTGGTCATCCCCTGTCATGATAAGAACATAAGAATCTTCTTCCTTGTCCACATCAAACTCTGTCATCGTTTCCGGTTTTACCTTCGGGAAGTCCGTATAGGCTGCAAAATCCTGCAGCTTACCTGCGAAATCCGAGTCAAAGGCAGTTTTTGTCATATAAACCTTATCTGATTTTTCTTCTGTCTGGAAGTACAGTTCATGCGTGGACGTATTCTTATCTCCGATATACAAATCCTTCTCTGTTCCGTCAGAAAGTGATATCTGAATCGTATTTGCCGGTTCTTCCAGTCCGAACTGCGCCAAGTCCCCCCTTGCGTCCAGCTCTCTGGTACAGCTCACAGAAGAAATATCTGCAAGCAGCTTCTGGATCTTATTTTCATTCATCTGAAATACAGAGTCATCCGGACAGATCCAGGTGTCATTCTTTTTTTCAAAGGTCAGTATCCCGTCGTCACCGCTGAAAGAAATACTGCTCACTTCATCCGTGTCTGTCTCAAACACAACAGATGCCGCAGCCTCTTCCTGCTCTTTCTGGCTCTCTGCCTCTTTTTGTTTATCTGAGTAACGCAGAAGAAACAGATAGGCCAGTCCTGCAAGGATGACCAGGATCAGTGCAATGACCAGTTTTTTTATTTTTTTTCCATCCATCAGCGTTTTCTCCTTGATGCCCAGACTGCCAGTCCTGCAATAATAAACAGAAGTGGAAGTGTAAATACACAGATCGCTGTCCATATATTTGCTGCCCGGTCTGTCAGTGTCAGATATTTGACCTGAAGGCTCTTTGTCTGTACTGCCGCTGAAGTTTTTTCTCCATTGCAGAGGTAATTTACAGTTCCGCCGAGAAGCTGTGCATTGCTTCCGGATACAGCCTGATTATAATTGGATTCCAGCAAATATCCTGTACTGTAATAGACGATCTCCGTATCAGCCTCATCATCGTTATTCGTATCTTCCTGGATCAGCATACCGATCGTAAACGGACCGCTCTTATCTCCCTTTTCCTTCTCAGAGGTTGTCATGTTTTCCACATCTTCTTTGCTGTAGGATGCATCAGAAGTCGTCAGAAGCGGTTGATAGGTGATGGAATCTCTGTGTGAATCCGAAGTAAGGATTCCCTGGCTCATCGGTGCCAGAACAGAACCATTGCCATATACATTTTCGGTAATTGCCGAATAACTGATATCCGGAACCAGACAATACTGATAAGACATATATTTATCAGAGTCGCCTTCCAGGATGATTCCTTTTTCTCTTTCAACTCCATAATTTGCGAGGATGGAGTCAAAATTCGGCATATCCTCTACGGTATAATTTGAGAAGATGATCGCTTTGCCTCCGTCTTCCAGATAATCAATGATCTTCTGTGCTTCTTCCTCAGAATAATCTACCGTCGGCGTATTGATAAGAATTGCATCTGCATCATCCGGAACCTTATCTGTAGTCATCAGATTCAGCGTCAGTGGATTTACATTATCCTTGGAGATCACATCTCCAAATGCACTTCCAAGTGCTGTCTCTCCATTTCCGCTTAAGATATACAGATTCGGGATGTCTTTGGCTGTCACATAATCTACAGCACTTGTTATCATTCCCTCACCGTCAAATCCGGTCTTTACATAACTGTAAGTATTATAGTTCATGCTCTCCACATACATGGAATCCGCATTCACTACTTTACTCACATCACCGCTGACTGCGATCACACTGTTATTTGCAACATCTTCCTGGGTATATTTGGAAGTAAATCCCGGATACAGTGCCGGATCGATCTGCTCTACCTTAATGTGGGAGGATGCAGACTCATAACGGTCCAGAAGCTTCTGGATTGTGTCGTCTTCTTTTCCGCCTTCACAGATATAATAAAGCTCCACATCCTGATCCAGATTTTTGAGTATTCCTGTCGTAGTATCGGTCAGTGTATACAGTTTTGCGTTGCTGAAATCAAACTGGGTTACTTTGACCGGAAGATGATTCACGATCAGATTCATTATGATCAGTCCTGCCAGAAGCAGTACGGTAAGCAAAATACTGTAAGAACCGTTTATCAGAATTTTGCTGTTCTGTTTGTTGTCTTTATTCTTCATGTCGTCCCTACCTCCTAGTTCCAGCGTCTTTTTGCAATCGTCTGAACTGTCAGGAACAAAAAGAAAACAATAACAGATACATAGTACACGATCGCGGATATATCCAGAATACCGTCAAAGAAATTTGTCAGCCTTCCATTCATATAAAATACAGACAGAACCTTGCGGAAGCTTCCTTCAAGAAGAGATGCTTTTGCAAAATAAACCACCTGGAGTGCCACCTCCAGAAGCACGCCTGCTCCGATCACGACCTTGAGATTTCCGATCATATTATAGACCAGGGCCATCACAAGAACGATCACTACCGTAAATGCACTCACAGATGCGATTGCAGTATTGGGAACCATTTTGCCGATCGTGTTCATCAGATAGCAGACCAGCAGAGTTCCGAATGTCATAACCGCTGAGATCACCGGGTTTTCTGTGACCGATGAGAAAAATACTCCGATTGCAATATTGGCACATCCGAGGAGATAGAATCCAAGGATTGAAAAATATGCTGCCGGAAGGTTTA
Source organism: Blautia sp. MSK17_66 (assembly GCF_020538025.1). Classification (NCBI taxonomy): domain Bacteria; kingdom Bacillati; phylum Bacillota; class Clostridia; order Lachnospirales; family Lachnospiraceae; genus Blautia; species Blautia sp. MSK17_66. Next base: position 88,959 of record NZ_JAJBNQ010000012.1, on the reverse strand, counting down.
CTGAACCAAACATAGTAAGGATCAGAGGATAAATACAGATGATCAGCATCGGAATGGTAAACAGAACTACAACTGCCAGATATTTACCGATCACAATGTCTTTTACTGTCATTGGCAATGTAAGTAATAACTGGTCTGTTTTCTGTTTTTTCTCTTCTGCCAGAACACGCATCGTCAGGATTGGAACAAATACCAGAAAAATAAACTGAACATTCTGAAGTACCAGTTCAAATCTCGGCGAAGCAAGATTCAGATTCTGATAGGCAAAATACAGGCTTACGACTGCCAGCATAAATGCAATAAACACATATCCGATCATTGAGATCCGATAACTTCTTAATTCTTTTCTACATACAGCGATCATGCTCTTCCCTCCTCAGTAATTTCAAGAAAGATGTCTTCCAGCGACATTCCTGCCCTGCTGATCTCAAGAAGCGGGATTCCTGCCTCTGCAAAACGGAAGAATAACTGTTTTCTGTAATCCGCCTGATCCTGTACTTTCAGCTGGAACCTGTATGTCTCAGCTTCTTCTGCTTCTTTCATATCAGCGATACTGAGTGCCGGGAATTCACGCAGGATATTCTGGATCTTCTCCAGTTCTCCCTGTGCACTCAGACACAGGATATCCTGTCCCTTAAACAGTTTTTCCAGATTTTCTGTACTGTCACTCACTACCAGATGTCCCTTGTTGATAATAACTACATGGTCACACACTGCCCCAATCTCAGAAAGAATATGCGAGCTTATCAAAACGGTGTGATCTTCTCCCAGCTGCTTTATCAGTGTGCGGATCTCTATGATCTGCTTCGGATCCAATCCGACGGTAGGCTCATCAAGAATAATGATATCCGGATTTCCAATCAGTGTCTGTGCAATTCCGACTCTCTGCTTATATCCTTTGGAAAGATTTTTGATCAGCCGATCCTTCATATTGGTGATCATCACTTTTTCCATGACATCTCCTATCATGGACTTTCGTTCTGATTTCGGCACGCCTTTGAGATCTGCCACTGTGAACAGATACTCCCAGACTGTCATGTCCATATACAACGGGGGAATTTCCGGAAGATATCCAATATGCTTCTTGGCCTCTTCTGCCTCTTTAAAAATATCATGTCCTTCAATAATGACTTCCCCTGATGTCGCGGCAATGTAGCCGGTCATTATATTCATTGTAGTTGATTTTCCAGCACCATTTGGTCCTAACAGTCCATAGATCTTTCCTTTTTCAAGTGAAAAACTGATGTCCTGTACGGCAAAATGATCTCCGTATTTCTTTGTAAGATTTCTAACTTCAATCAAGATATTCCCTCCTGTTGATCAAACTCTTCCCCAATTATAATACATTATCAGAAAATATGCCACTGTCGTCCCTGATATGTATGAAAGAAAAGGCGTTCGCCCGCGGGCGAACGCCTTTGTTATCACACTTCTAATTTATTTCCATTAAACAGAACTGCAATACAGATTAAAGTTTGTCAACCCACTCTGCCATGTTGTCTTTGTAGAATACATAAGGCTGACCTGTGAGAACGCCTGTGCCACCATCGCCATTGTCTTCAGCGGTGAATGTCTCAGCTTCATATTCGCCCCAAGCTTCCATATCAACAGTTGATCCTGCGGATCCGTCGAATCCATCGTTCTGAACTGCCATCTGGATAGCTGCTGTAGAAGCTCCAAGATGAGATACATCCCACAGCATCATGTATGGGCAAACAAATGAGAACTCATCATCATCTGCGGTAGCCGGCATGTAGTTCTTCATTTCTGAAGGAAGTCCAAGACCTGTCAGTTTGATATCAGATTTAGCCTGTGTAAGAACTTCACCTGCTGCTGCGATACCAACTGTTGTTGGGGAGATGATTGCATCTACATTGTTTTCAGCCAGGAATGCCTGAGCCTGTGTAGTAGATTTTGTTGCTTCGTCATCACCATATTTCTTGTTGAGTTCCGGGCTTACTTTGCCTTTGTAGATGTCTTTCTGAAGTTCCTGCTCCATAACTGCGATCCATCCATTCTGTACAGGTGTATCGATACCAGCGGAAAGAACACCAAGTCTGATCTCGTCTCCGTCGTAATCAGCGAGAGCTGCCTCTACAGTTTTTTCCATTGTTACGTCTTCCGGATCATAAGCTACGCCAAGAACCTGAAGAACTGCTGCACGAACCTGCATAGCTCCGATATCTTCTGTGGATGCCTGATTGTTGTGAGTTACACGATAATCAGCAGATGCAGAAGAGTCAACGGATACGATCGGAACACCCTTTTCCTGAGCTTTTGCAAATACTTCATCAAATCCTGTGTCACCATTTGTAGAAATGGAGATGGATTTGCATCCCTGAGTAATTGCTTCGTCAATGAGCTGTACCTGAGCTGCTACAGTTGTCTCAGCCGGTGATTTCTCTGTGCAGTTTTCCCCAACCTGCTCCATATAAGATGAGAAACCTTCATACATGATAACACCAAATGCGTTACCTACGGATTTGAACATAAATACGTGGGAACCAGATACATCTGATGTGTTACCAGCTGCTGAAACTGCTGCCGGAGCTGCCAACGCCATTGTTGTTGCAAGGCCCATAGCCATTGCCTTTTTGAGATTTTTCTTCATGAAACACTTCCTCCTTTTTATATATATATAAACATCTTTGTGTTTATATTTCGTAGTTCAGACAGGTAAGATTATTTGAAACGCTCTTTTGCTTTCTTTGCGTTTTCCTGCTGTTCTGCCCACCACTGAGCAGATTTCTCTTTACATTCTTTCTGAGCTGCTTCGATCTTCTTATTGAGTTTCTCGATCTGAGCTGCCTTGTCAGATGCATTGCCTTTTTCAAGTTCTTTGATCTGTTTCTTCATATCTTTAACAGCAGCTGCTGTTCTGTCATTGATTGCTTCAATGTTCTTATTGTTATGATAGAACAGTCTCAGTTTGATATCTTTGATCATCTGTTTGTTGATCGTGGAGATCAGGATCGTTACGATAAGGATAACACCGATAACGATTTTCTTTGTGTTCGGGTCGATACCCATAAGTCCCAGTGCATATGTAAGGAAAGCCATGATAAAGGTTGCAATGATAGGTCCCCACATTTTACCTTTACCACCATTAGTGGAAACACCACCTAGTACAGCACAGGCAATCGCTGTCATTTCATATCCTGTACCCATGGAAGAGGAAAGACCTCCACCCATACGTCCGATAAAGAAGATGGAACCGATACCTGCCATAAATCCCATGAGGATAAATACCTGCATTTTGACTTTCTTAACACTGATACCTGAATAATTTGCACATGTCGGGTTGTTACCAACAATGTAAACTTTACGTCCAAATGGTGACTTGTGAAGAACAAAGATGAAGATAGCACCCATGATAAGGAAAAGCACCATACTCAGCGGAATGATTCCACCAATGTTCATCCATCCGATCTTGTTGTACCACTTCGGGAAATTCTTCAGAGAATTCTCACCCAGAACGATTTCCACAATACCTCTGAATAACATGGATGTAGAAATTGTAGTGATAACCGCCGGCATTTCAAGGAAAGCAACACAGAATCCATTGAATGCTCCACAGAGCATACAAACAATGATTCCGACGATAACACAGATGAGTGACGGAAGTCCTTTATCCATCAGAAGTCCTGTTACCATTCCACCCAGGATCATCTGTGCTGCTACTGATACGTCAATGTCACCCAGCAGAAGGATGAATACCATACCAAGTACAAGCGGAGAAACATCCAGACCTGCATTAATCATTGACTGAACTGTACCGTGGGTAAAATAAAGATCCGGTTTTATAACCGCCAACAGTACATTAATTAAAACCATGATATATACAAGAATCATTTCCCATTTGACAAGGAATTTCTTTAATACAAATCCTTCCTTGACACTGAGGTCTCTGTCGTAATTACTTCCTGGCATTAGATCAACGCACTCCTTTCTTTGAGAGCCTGTCTCTTAGCGGACTGCTCGGTAAAGTAGTTAATTGCAACGGCAACAATGATAATTCCGCCCTGGAGTGATTTCTGCCATACACTCATACCAGGAATCATACTAATGAAATATGTGATCACAGACATGATAAGTGCACCGATCGCCACACCATCCATACGTCCTTTACCACCGGTGATAGATACTCCACCGAGAACGCAGATTGCGATCGCAGTCATTTCAAAACCGTCTGCCATTCCATAATAACCAATTGCATAGTTTGCAGTATAAAGCATACCTGCCAGACCTGTCACTGCACCACAGATCACGAAAGAATAAAATGTTACCTTTGGTTCTTTGATACCTGCAACTGCTGCAGATTCACGAGATGTACCGATTGCATAGATTCTTCTTCCTGCGGAAGTATATCCAAGGAACAGTCCTGCTACAACCAGCAGAATGATCGTGATCCAGAGGATGATCGGCAGTCCTAAGAACTGTCCGATTGCAAACGTACGGTATCCGTTCAGTTCTTCGTACTGTGCTGCGAACCACCACTGTCCGCCAGAAACTACAAACGCAAGACCACGGAAGATGTACATCGTACCCAAGGTACAGATCATCGGAACCATGTGAAGGTATCCAACCAGGAAACCATTCAGTGCACCACAGAGTGCGCCGAGAACAATTGCAAATAATACCCATACGATTCCAGGGATTCCCGGATGGCTGCATGCAAGAGTGGTACAGGAAATACCAACAAATGCAAGCTGGGAAGCGATGGAAATATCAATACCACCAGTAAGAATAACCATCATCTCAGCAATCGCAAGGAGTGCATAGATTGTATTGTTCTGAAGCATACTTACCAGAGATGTGGCAGTAAACATACCCGGTGTAAGGAAACGGGCGATCACCAGCAAAATGATCAGAACTGCGATCAATCCGGTATTTCTGGATTTTAATAAATTTTTCATTATTTATGCCCCTCTCTTTCTTTCAGAGATGCTTCAAGCAGCATTTCCTGGGTTACAGTTTCCATATCGCCAAACTCACCTGTCACACGGCCGCTCTTCATTACAACGACTCTGTCTGCAACACCAAGAACCTCCGGCATTTCAGAAGAAACCATAATGATTCCGTATCCTTTGCATGCCAGACTGTTCATAATCTCATAAATAGAATATTTTGCACCAACGTCGATACCCTTTGTAGGCTCGTCCATGATCAGAACCTTCTGATCGGAACTCAGCATCTTGGCAACAACGACTTTCTGCTGGTTACCACCTGACAGAGATGACGGCGGTGCAGTGATATCGTTTGCTTTCAGCTGGATCTTCTTACACAGAGCAATCGCATTTTCCATTTCTTTATCAACATCCATCTGTCCGCTCTTTACAAACTGCTTCATGGAAGCGGAAGATACATTCTGATAAATAGGAAGTTCATTTACAAGCCCCTGTGTCTGTCTGTTCTCCGGAAGAAGTCCGATTCCAAGATTCAGAGCATCAATCGGACTCTTGATATCTACTTTCTTTCCTTCCAGACGGATCTCACCGCTGTCCGGATGCATGATACCATAAATTGTCTGACATACCTCAGTACGTCCTGCTCCTACCAGACCTGTCAGTGCAAGGATCTCACCTTTACGTACATTGAAGGAAATATTCTTGAAATATCCTTCTTTGCTGATATTATCAACCTCAAGTACCACATCACCGATCTTGGCTGTTTTCTCAGGATACATGGAATTCAGTTCACGACCAACCATTGCCTTTACAAGATCTGCATTTGTGATCTTGTCAACATCCCAGGAACCAACATATGTAGAATCACGGAATACGGTAACACGAGTAGCCAGCTCATACATATCTTCAAATCTGTGAGTGATAAAGATAATAGAAACGCCTTTGTCTCTCAGATCCTTTGCGATACGATATAACTGAAGACATTCATTTCTTGTAAGAGAAGCTGTCGGCTCATCCATGATCAGGATTCTTGCGTCACAGGAAAGTGCCTTTGCGATCTCAACCAGCTGCTGCTCTGCAACAGACAAGTTGCCCATCGGTTTGTTTACATCGATCTCTGCACTTAAAGGCTGAATCAGTTCTTTCGCACGCTGTCTCATTGTCTTCCAGTCATAGAAGCCAAATTTATTCTTAATTTCCCGTCCCATAAAAATATTCTCTGTAACAGTCAGATCAGGGAACGCTGTTACATGCTGATAAATAGCAGCAATTCCAAGTTTTGCTGAGTCTGTAGTGTTTCTTAATGTTACCTGCTCACCATCCAGCAGCATAATTCCGCTGTCCGGCTGATGTACACCGGTAATGACCTTAATGAAAGTTGATTTACCAGCTCCGTTTTCTCCCATCAGAGCATGAATCTCGCCTCTTTTTAACTGAAAGTGAACTCCATTCAGAGCTTTAACTCCACCAAATGTTTTTACTACATCTTTCAGTTCCAAGATATACTCACTCATTTTGTGTCTTACTCCTCCCTTTCCTTCGTTGTGATTGAACTGCGTTGCGTTCTTTATGTATCTGATTTTATACAAATCATAGAGTTTTTCAATATATAAAATTGCTTTACAGGTATCAAAAATTGCGTTTTTGGCACTTTTTTATATTTTACAGCAAAAAACATCTTATCTTTTAACAATCTTCACATCAGTTACATGTACCTGTCAGATTTTGTTTATCTATATTGCCAATGACAGTTTTTACATAAATTTTCTCCTTTATTTTGGTTCTTTGTACACTTTTTTTTCTTCTGTATTATTGATATAATAAAAAGCATTACCAGTTACGGGTCCCTTCGTGCACAGTAACTGACTATCATTTCTTGCGGAGGTTTTTATGCGACTGCCAAAACACATTATGCCTGATGACTATTTTTCAGTCACCCCCAAAACAGATGTCCAGATCACAGCCCTTCCCTTCTATATAAAGGAAGTCGGATACTGCAATGACCGTAAATTTATCCGTGGTGCCTGCAACAATTATTCAGACTACTTATTCGTCTACTCCCTGTGTACCATGAAGTTCAAAAAAAACGATGAGAAACATCCTGTTCATTCCCATGATATCATTGTATCTGCCTGCAATACACCGTTGACCTTCTCTCTTCCTATTTCTTATGGAAAGACACGACGTGAATACCTGTATTTTATCATCGGTGGATCCCACGCACAGCAGTTTTACAATTATATCAGACGGCATGACTGTACGTTTCATTTCAACAAGCTTCATCACATGCTGGATCTCTTTCTTGAGAGCCTTGAGATCGACTATAAATCAGACCCTATGTCAGCACAGATGCATGCCAGTTCTGTAGTGCATCAGATCTACCTGGAACTGTACATTCTCTCCCAGAATATTCTGAACGCCAAAAAACAGACTCCTGTTCAGGACAGTGCCGTAAACACAGCACTTAAATATATCCAGACGCATTATCAGAGTGATCTGAGTATCGATGCAGTCTGCAACAGCGTCAGCTTCTCAAAATATTACTTCTGCAAGCTGTTTAAGGAACATATGGGAATCTCGATCCACCAGTATGTCACTGAATTCCGTATTAATAAGTCCAAGGAACTTCTGAGTTATTCCAAACTCTCAATCTCTGCGATTGCAACCTCTGTCGGATTCAAAAATGCACTTACCTACACGAGAAACTTCGAGAAGCTGGAGCATATGACACCTTCCGAATACAGAGAATTATACTAAATCTTTCATCGGAATATATTTCTCTGGCAAAAATTTGACGGATTGATTCCCAAAAGACATAAAAAAGAAACCCCGGAAAATCCGGGGTTTCTTTTTATGTCTTCAGAACACTGCTTCAAAAGCTGTATTCAGATTAGTCATAAAGGTTTGGAGCGATCTCTTCGTCATCCATGTTTGTGGAATCATACCAGTATCCATCTGTAGGAACATCTTCAAGTTCCTGTCCGTTTGCTGCTGCTGTAAGAGCGTATACTGCGTAGTATCCCATCATCAGAGGAGACTGTGTAACTGCTCCGAGGAATGTTCCGTCCTGAACAGCTGCTTTGATGATAGAACCAGCGTCGAAACCAACACCGATAACGTCGCCTGCTGCTGCGTCAGATCCAAGAACGTTCAGGTTTGCGTTAGCTGCAAGAACACCTTCTGCGGCTGTCTGGTTGGAACCGAAGATAGCAATGCAGTTTTCTTTGGAAAGGATAGCCTGTGCTTCATTGGAGCAAAGCTCTACAGTTGTCTGTGCCGGAACTGCAACCTGGATAACAACGTCTGCATCTGCTTCTGTTGCATCAGCGCCTTTTGCTGCGTTTACATAGAATTCGTTTCCTGCAACTGCTACTGTTTTGCCATCAGCCTGAAGAAGTTCGATCATTTTGTCGATAAATCCGCCGCCACGCTGCTGAATGTTCTGAGCTGTAGCATCCTGGTTAACTTCACCGATAACAACCTGTCCGTCTGCATTAGCTACTACGTCTTTGATCGCATCGTACATATGAGTTGCTGCTTCTGCACCAGCCTGTGCGTTGTCTGTGCAGACTTCACATACTACAGATCCTTCCGGAGCATCTGCGATACCTGTATCAAATGTTACAACCGGGATTCCTTTGTCAGCACATGTCTGCAGTGCATCCAGAACAGAAGATGTATCGCATGCTGCAATACCGATTCCTTTCGGGTTGGAAGCGATTGCTGTGTTGATCATGTTAACCTGGTCAGCGATATCGGACTCACTGTTCGGTCCCTGTGGTGTGTAAGTAACACCAAGTTCTTCAGCAGCTTTCTTCATACCTTCCTGAGCTGCATCCCAGTAGGTAGACTGGAAAGATTTAACCATCATCGGGAATTCATATGCTTCGTTTGCTTTCAGATCTTTGAACTGATCCGGGAGATCAGCTGCCATAACTGTTGACATAGACATTCCTGCTACCATTGCTGCACAGATGCTTAATGCTACCACTTTCTTGAAATTCATAACTTATTTCCTCCTTAAATAATATATTATATAGTTTTTATTTTATGATACGCCGGAAGGAAGTTCCGGCGCCCCTCATACCTTAACCAAATATATATCCCAAATTGCTGTTACATAGCTGCTTTTTTCTTTTCTTTTACGATATCGATCAGAACCGCACCGATCAGGACAAGACCTGTGATGATCTGCTGCCAGTTTGCCTGAAGTCCTACATATGGAAGACCAGTCTTCAGAAGCATGATGACAAAGATACCGACAAATGTACCGATTACGGAACCGTAACCACCGGTTGCTGCAACACCACCGACGAATACACCACCGATCGCGTCCATCTCAAGTCCGGCACCTGTACCAGGCTGTACTGTAGGTGTTACTGCTGCATAAGCAATAGCTGCAAGTCCTGTAAACAGACCACATACTACGTATACCATTACATGGTAGAATTTAACGTTGATTCCTGAAAGAGCTGCTGCTTCTTTGTTGGATCCGATTGCGATGGTGTAACGTCCGAATTTTGTGTGATTCAGAACGAATTCCATCAGAAGAACCAGAAGAACCATCCACAGGAAACCGATCGGATAACGAGAAGCACTTCTTCCTGTTCCTATTGTAAGCTTAAAGATGGAGTGGAACCATCCACCATCCTGTGTAAGTCCCGGCCATGGTGTTGCACTGCAAAGAGAGCCTGCACCACGGGTAATCATACATGTACAAAGAGTTGCAAGGAACGGCGGCAGGTTCATTACACCAATAAGCACACCATTCAGTGCTCCGACAGCGACTCCAAGTACCAGGCAGAGCAGCATAGCCGCTGCTACCGGCCATCCATGGCTTCTTACCATTGTTCCGGCGATCAGTGCGTAACACACCATACCGGTTCCGATTGACAGGTCTACACCACCAGTAATAAGAGGGAATGTAACACCAATTGCCATCAGAAGATCATAGTAGGAGAAATCAAGCATACTTAAGAGTGTTGTATACTGTCTGAACTCCTTACTCATGATAGAGAATACCGCACTTAATGCGATAATAACCAGCAAAACAATAAATCTCTGATCACTTATAATACTTTTTTTCTTCTTAGTCATGACTTTCCTCCTTAATCAATATTCCTTGTAGCCTTATCCATGATGTGTTCCTGTGTTGCTTCGGAAATATCGATATTTCCTGTTACTTTACCTTCACACATAACGATGATACGGTCACTCAGACGGAGAATTTCTGTCATTTCAGAAGAGATCATGATGATGGATTTGCCTTCTGCTGCCAGTTTACTCATTAACTTGTAAATTTCGTTCTTGGCACCAACGTCGATACCTCTGGTCGGCTCATCGAAGATCAGGATATCACTGTCACGGGTAAGCCATTTCGCGATTACGACCTTCTGCTGGTTACCACCGGAAAGGTTTACAACCAGCTGATCTCCACTCGGAGTCTTGGTAGCAAGTTCTTTGATATATTTCTCACTGACTGATTTCTCTTTTGCTTTGTTGATGAAGAGTCCATTGGTGAAATCTTCCATTGTAGCCAGTGTGGTATTTTCATTTACGGATTTCTGAACAACAACTCCGTATCTTCTTCTGTCCTCTGACAGATAACCGATACCATATTTAACAGCATCCTGTGGTGTGTTAATCGTTACTTCACGAAGCTGTCCGCTCTGTTTGTCCATAATAGAGATTTTGCCGCTCTGTTTCGGGTCTGCACCAAACAGTGCTCTCGCTGTCTCAGTACGTCCTGCACCCATCAGTCCGGAGAAACCAAGAATCTCACCTTTATGAAGTTCAAAGCTTACATTCTGAACCATCTTTCCTGCATTCAGGTTCTCTACCTTAAGAACAACCGGTGCATCCGGTGCAACCATGCTGTGTTCCTTAGGATCTTCATAGATAACACGACCAACCATCATGTTGATGATGTCTTCTTTTGTACTGTCTTTTGTGATCAGAGTTCCTACATAACCACCATCTCGCATGACAGTTACACGGTCTGTGATCATCTTGATCTCATCCATACGGTGTGAGATATATACAATACCGTAATTCTTCGCACGAAGATCACGAATAATTACGAACAGGTCAGCGATTTCTTTCTCTGTAAGAGCTGCTGACGGCTCATCGAAGATGATGATCTCTGCTTTGTGGGAAATTGCTTTTGCGATCTCGCACATCTGCTGTTTACCAACAGTAAGGTTGCTCATCTTCTCTCGCGGATCGATCTCGATATTCAGATCCTTGAATAATTTCCTGGAGTCTTCAATCATCTTCTTGTCATCTACACGGAATCCCTTCTTCGGCTCACGTCCGATGAAGATGTTCTGTGCGACAGTAAGGTCTCCGACCATGTTCAATTCCTGGTGTACGATTACAACACCGGCATCCTGTGCTTCACGAGTATTGTGGAAAGCAATTTCCTGACCTTTGTATGTAATAGAACCGGAATCTTTCTGATAAATACCGGTAAGAACTTTCATAAGTGTAGATTTACCGGCACCGTTCTCTCCCATAAGTGCATGTACTTCACCGCGTCTCACTTCGAAGTTAACGTGATCCAGGGCATGAACACCAGGAAAGGACTTATCAATATCCTTCATTGTTAAAATAACGTCACCCATTGTTTCATCCTCCCTTTCGATCAGTTCTTTCTACGTCTTGCAGAAACGTCGGCATATACAGCTACGATTACAATGATACCTGTAATGATCATCTGCTGTCCTTTACCAAGACCAAATGCCATGATTCCCTGCTGCAGAAGAGAGATAATAAATACACCGATTACAGTACCGCCGATGGAAGCAAGTCCACCAACCATGGATGTACCACCCATTACACAGCCTGCGATTGCTTCGTTGTTGTACTGATCACCATAACCAGGCTGAACGGTTGTATATGTAGCTACGAAGAACAGTGCTGCAATTCCTACCAGGAAACCACAGATCATGTATGCAAGCATGTTCCATTTCTTGGTGTTAACACCGGAAAGACGAACTGCTTCTTTGTTGGAACCAAGGCAGAGGATATAACGTCCAGGTTTTGTATTGTAGAGAACAATTCCACATACAACTGCCATTCCAAGGAAAATCACCAGACCTACCGGGAATCCCTTGTAGGATACAATATTACGGAACCATCCGTTTACCGGGTCACTTCCCAGTGGCCAGCTTACGGACTGTGTCTTTGTAAATACGGAAGCAATACCTTTTGCAATGTTCATGGAAGCCATGGAAACGATGAATGCCGGAACTGACAGGTAAGAAACCAGCCATCCGTTAAAGGTACCAAATGCAAGACCGATCAGGATACAGATCACGATAGCTGCTGCACAAGGAAGACCATAAGATGTCATGCAGTAACCAGCTACCAGTGCACAACAGAACATTACCGGTCCGATAGAGAAATCAATTCCTCCAGTTGCAATTACAAATGTAACACCCAGTGACAAAAAGCCCAGGAAGTATACATAGTTTAAAGTAGACTTGATACTGTCACCAACAGGGAATTTACTTCCCAGAACTACTTTAAAAACCACGAACATAAGAACGAGAATACAGACAAGCAGGATTCTGTTCAAGCCGAGCTTTTTTACGATTGGATTTTGTTTAAGCTTTTCCAATTTTTCACCCTCCTTAAAAGTTTTTTATATCTGCGTTTTCTATATAATAACGTGAATTCTGCACAATTGTAATGGAATATCTTCCAAAAAAAGGTTAAATATTTACGGTTCGTACATAAATATTTAACCTTTTTTATAATAATTTCATTATTTAATTCATGAAAATTTCAACGTATTAAACGGAAATAACAGTTTTTCAATCTCACTGTTGTACATATTGTCCGGTGTTACCAGTTCGCAGCCGGAATTTACATTCTTCTCATAGCTTTTGCCCCGCAGCATGAGAACGGTTTCTTTCACACCCATGTATCCCATCTTAAAGGCCTTCTGCACGACCAGTCCCCTGAAAACTCCATTTTCCATCAGCTGAACTGCTTCCTGGGAACTGTCCACACCTACAACCTGGATACTGTCCTTTGCCCCTGCTGCCTTTACTGCCCTGGCCGCACCGACCGAAGAATACTCATTCATTCCCGCGATCATCTTGAGGTCCGGATATTTCTGCATCAGTTCAACAGTAAGCTTGCGCGACTTCTCATACTGCGAATCACAGTAGACTACCTCCACAATATTATCCGCCAGTTCACCCAGCCCCTTTCGAAATCCCTCTTCTCTCTCTACTGCGGTAGATACGCCTTTCACATGAGCCACGATCGCGATCTGATCATCCGGTCCAAGAAGGGTGGCTGCAAATTTTCCCAGTTTCTCTCCTGCCTCCAGATTATCTGTAGAGACCGTCAGATCCTGGATTTCTTCTTTTGTATAGGAATCAATAAAACTGATCCTGATTCCCATATCTTTTGCCTTTTTGAGAAGTTCATCTGAATCGGTGAAGCTTGAAGGTGAAAAAAGAATGGCATCCGGTTCATTTTGTATTGCCTCTTCCAGCAGTTCATTCTGACGCTTAACATCGTTTTCTTCGGACGGTGCAAGAACGCTTATCTCTGCGTTGTATTCCTTTGCTGCCATTTTGGCACCGAGGATCACGGATTTCCAGAAATCATTCGTACCATCCACTACCTTCGGAATATAGATCAGTGAAAGCTTCCTTTCTTCTATCTTCTTATTTCTATACCAGATGCCTCCGCCCAGTCCTCCGATCAGACAGATCACCAGGCAGATGCTCAGCCATTTTCTGTGTTTTGTCATCAAATTGCCTCCTGACTGCCAGGAATCGTGATCGTTGCCGTTGTTCCCTCGCCTTTTTTGCTCTCGTAGGTAATTCCATAATCATCCCCATAATAAAGTTTGAGACGTTTCTGTACATTATAAACGCCAACCCCATTGGAATGATAGTTCACCTTGTGCTTATCATAAATATGTGCGAGCGTTTCCTCATCCATTCCCACACCATCATCAATCACCTGAAGAACCGCATTTCCATCTTTCATGAATCCCTTTACAATAAGAAGTCCTTTGCTTTCTTTGTACTTCAGGCCATGATAGATTGCATTCTCAATAACAGGCTGAAGAACCAGCTTGATCAGTGGTATATATAATATAGAAGAATCTACGTCAATCTGGAATTCCAGTTTGTCTTTGTAGCGCATTTTCTGGATCGTAAGATAGCTTTTGGCATATTCCACCTCATTTATGATCGGAACCACCTCATCCTCATTGCTGATACTCTGTCTCAGAAGGCGGGCAAGCGATGCCGTCATCAGCACGACCTCTTCATTTTTCTTACCCTCTGCCATCCAGATGATGGAATCCAGAGTATTGTACAGAAAATGCGGGTTGATCTGTGACTGCAGTGCCTTGAGTTCACTTTTGCGCTTCTGCTCCTGCTCATAAACATTCTGTTCCATCAGTTCCTGTATGCGGTGGGTCATTGCATCAAATGATTTCGTAAGACTTCCTATTTCATTCTCTGAATCCACAACAACATCCGAAACACTGAAATCTCCCTCCTGAACCTTTTTCATGGAATCACGGAGTTTCTGGATTGGAAGTGTAATGCTTCTTGCCATAAATCTGGAAAAAAGCAGTGCCACAACTACCAGGAGAATCGCAGTAAGTACATAAACGCTCTGTGCCTGATGGCTTTTGCTCAGAAGTTCACGGACACTGGTACAGTCCACAACCGTCCAGCCCGTCTTTTCGGAACGCGAGATAGAATAAAGCTTTCCGTCTTTTCCCGTTCCTGTCAGAACCGTATCGTCATCCGTCTTCATGATCAGATCGATGTTCTCTGTCTGCAGTTCATTGTAGAGCTGCTGCTGCTGCGGATGATAGACAATATTCCCCTTCGCATCCATGATAAATGCATATCCCTTGGTTCCCACTGTACTCTGATCACACAGTCCGCTGATCGCACTGTAATTCAGATCGATAAAGAAGACTCCCTCTTTCTCACCGCTTCCCTCACGGTCACGGATTCCGCGACTCAGCGTGATCACCCACGGACGTTCCCCGCTGATGATATGCTGCACATGAGAGGATGTGAGCTTCGGTCCTTCCGGACTGTCCAGTGCCTGTGTATACCATTCCTGCGTATTCAGATCCAGATCACTGTTTACTGATTTCTTGCCATGATTGATCAGCATTCTGCCGCTTTTACTGATAATTCCGACATTTCGGATATCGCTCCGGCTGTCCAGGATCGTCTCAAACTGATTCAGGATACGGTATCTCGCCTCATTATTGATCTCATCGTCAAAAAGATAATCCTGAACGTCCTCACTGCTGGAGATCAGATAGGCAATATTCTCCATGTAATCTATATAGGAATCTATATTCTGATTCATCTGCTTGATGATCGTATGCGTATATTCCGAAGAATTCTCAAAAATAGACGTATTGGTAAAGCGCATGGATACTGCTGTCACGATCACAACTGCAATGAGAACCAGAAATGCGACCGTCGAAAAAATAACACTCTGGATACTTTTGAATTTCCCAACGATCACAGTTGCAAGTCCTTTTTTGTTCATCTGCGATTCTCCCTTGCATACTCTGTCGGTGTACAGCCGGTCATCTTCTTGAAGGAAATTCCAAAGTAATGTGCATCTGCAAATCCGACCTTCTCCGCAATCTCATAGTTTTTCAGGGTTGTATTTTCCAACAATTCCTTTGCCTTTTCCATTCGGGTACGTATCAGGACTTCTGTAAAAGTTTCTCCTGTCATTTCTTTAAATATAGAACTGAAATAACTGGTACTGATATTCAGATATGAGCAGATGTCATTAAGACTGAGATTAGGATCCATATAATTTTTCTGGATATAATCCAGGGCCATTCTTGCCTGACGCTCTCCACTTGATGTATTTAGCTCTGCCATGGCATCGTATACTCGCAGGATATATTTTCGCACGATCTCACATGCCTGACTGAAGGATTTCTGTTCTGTTATCTGACAGAGCAGTTCTGCTCCATCCTCATGGATTTCTGATATATCTGCCGAAACCTCCTCAGCCGCCATATCCGCAGCACGCATCACCTGCTGCAGATACATGCACGCACGGCTTTTGTCTGCAAGTGACTGTCTGATCTGCTCTTCGATCACCTGAAGCTCCGTTTCCATTTCTTCTGTTTTGCCGGATTTCAGGGCCTCTTTCAGTTTATCCAGTGATTCTCTGAGATCGATCTCCTGAACCGGATGGCTTTCCTCCATATCGATCAGAAGACTGCCTCCCTGAAGATAGCGATACTGAAGTGCCTGCTCTGCCATATCATGAGAGGCACTGAGGTTTTCGAGATTTTTTACCCATTTGCCGATTGCCATAGAGACATCTGTCCCCATGACCTTCTTGATCTCCGTCTGGATTTCCTGACAGATATTTTTGATCCTTCCATCAAAACTGCGGCTCCATTTTGTCTGAAACAGGACACAGACCCGATTGTTTCCTTCCTGATAAGCAATTCCGGCTTTTTCACGCTTCACGATCTCATCACTGATATTAAAAAGTACAAATGCCATCAGTGCACTTTCCTGACGCTTCTCCATATCCAGCTGATACATTCCGGAATAGAGATCAATATCAAAAACTGCCACACGATATCCGCAGCCAGAAAGAGTGATTCCCATTTTCTGCAGTCTGTTCAGACTTTTCTGGATGTCAGTGGTGCAGTTCACCAGAGCTTCGATTGCCTTCGAACGGATAACCTGTACATTTTCGCGATAATTCTCGGACGTTTTTGTCAGTGATTCCATTTTCTTTTTTTCTTTGCGGAGCTGATCTACTTTTTCTTTCATTTTCTGAATCACAGCGGTAAGCTCTGTTGCTGTTACCGGTTTGAGCAGATATTCGCTGACCCCATACTGGATTGCCTTCTTGGCATATTCAAACTCTCCGAATCCACTAAACACTACGATCACAATATCCGGATAGTTGTCATGCAGAAAATGGCTCAGTTCCATGCCATCCATATATGGCATAAGAATATCTGTCAGTACGATATCCACAGGATGTTCCTGCACAAATTCTGCTGCCTGTTTGCCATTCTCGCAGTCTCCTACCAATTCACAGTCAATACTTTTCCAGTCGATGTTCTCTTTTATTGCGTCCCTGACGAGGATCTCGTCATCTACCAACAGTATTCGATACATGTATATAATTCCCCCATCATAATTTTTACGAGTTTGATTATTTTTTGTCAGTATTTTATTTTAACACGAATCAAGGGATTTTTGTACAAAAAAAAGAGAGGATTTTAAAAAAAATTAGAAGATTTTTATGTTTTACAGGACGCTGGATATGAGAAGTTCCCCTGTCTGGTGACACGCTGCGTTTCCGGATTTTATTCGTGCGCTTATTTGCCCCTTCCTTTTGTTAACTCGCTTCGCTCAGACAGAACAACGGAAGGGACAGCTAGCACTCACAAAATCTCGGAAGCCTCGCTGAGTCACTGGACAGGGGAACTCTCATTCCAGCTGACTGTGAAAATATGAAAAATCCCATGCGGGGAGAACGGATGAAGAACCCACGAACTCATAGAATCATATATTATAAAATCACCAGTAGCTAAATTCATATAGAAATAATTTAAAGCGTGGCCAGGTGGGGTGCGCGAGGGGAGAGCGGCCTTCGCAACTGTGAGCACCCTCCCCTCGCATATTTTTTACAAAAATTCTCAGGGGATATAAGGGGATTATTGTATAATAAATCCCTCTTCGTCCCACAGATCATGCCAGTCCTTAGCACCTTCCCAGAGGAACACCTGGCCTTTGACCAGTCTGTTTCCTTTTTCCAGCGTTCCGATCTTAGCCATTTCTTCATCGGTCAGCGGATCTTCTGTTACGCATTTCAGGTTGCTGACATAATTATGTACAGAGAATGGAATAGAAATCTCTCCTCTCTGGTGAGCCCATTTCAGTGCGATCAATGCTGGATGCACACCGTGTGCTTTGGCGATCTCCTGCATTTCAGGTGTCTGCATATCGGCAACATCCTCCGGGCAGATGTCTCTTTCCGGTCTTCTCGGTGAACCAAGCGGCATATATCCTACCGGCTGGATGTTATGTGCCACCAGATAATCATACTGCTCCTGCTGCTGGAAGCACGGATGCAGCTCCAGTTCACATGCTGCAGGTTTAATCTTCATTAATGGAAGGACTGCTTCCAGTTTCGGGATCGTCATATTGGAAATACCAATGTAACGGATCTTGCCCTTTTCAACAAGTTCTTCACACTGACGGTAGGTATCCATGAATTCTTCCACACTGAATGGTCTGGATTCCGGGTTTCTGGAATCTACATCACAGAATGGTGCATGGTAGTTCGGAAATGGCCAGTGGATAAAGTAAAGATCCACATAATCGCACTGAAGATCATGAATGCTCTTTGTGCAGGCTTCCTCTACTTTTCGGTGCATATCATTCCAGACCTTAGTCATAATGAAAAGATCTTTTCGCTCCACTACACCTTCATCAAAGGCGGTTTTGAAAACTTCTCCGATCTGAGTCTCGTTTCCATAGCATGCTGCACAGTCAAACATACGGTATCCACAGCGAATCGCACCTGCAACTGCCTCAGACACTTCTTCTGCACTTACACGGTCAGAACCAAAGGTTCCCATACCCATACAGGGTACTTCTTCTCCTGAAGGAAGGGTTACTTTCGGCACGATTGCCGGATTGATAAATTCTGCCATTTTTGTTTCCTCCTAAATTCTACATTATATAATTTTTGATTTTTAAAGTTTTTCGATTTTGATCAGCGGAAGGAGTTTTTCCATATCTTCCATCACAAAGAATCCAGTCTCCTCACGCATGGCTGATGCAGCGGAGATTGCACTTGCTCTTCTTAAAGTCTCTTCCAGTGACAGTCCCTCGCTCAGTCCAAGTGCAAAACCTGCGATCATGGAATCTCCGCATCCTACGGTGTTTACTGCATCAATCTTTGGCACCACTGCACGGAAAATTTCCTCATCGCCTACTGCCAGAGAACCTTCTGCTCCAAGTGAAACCACTACTATCTCAACGCCCTTTGCATGAATTGCTTTTGCCGCTTCCATAATATCCTGCATATTGTCGCACTGCTTTCCTGTCAGCATCCGTATCTCATCAATGTTCGGTTTGATCAGTGTAGGGCAGGCTTCGATTCCAAGCTCCAGCAGTTTCCCGCTGGTGTCAAGGATTACCGGTTTGCCGGCTTCTTTCACAATTCTGACCAGGCTCTGGTATGCTGTTCCATCCAGACCTTTTGGAACGCTTCCCGACATGGAAACAACATCTGCGTTCTGTATAAGTTCCCTGAATTTCTTTTTAAATCCCTGGAAATCCTCTTCTGTCAGAGTAAATCCCGGCTCAAGAAATTCTGTCTGTACATGGTTGACTTCATCCCAGATATTGATACAGGATCTGCTCTCTGCATCCACATGGTAAAAATCTCCTCTGATCCCAAATGGCTTCAGGGCATCTTCAATATAATTTCCCGCATGACCTCCGACAAATCCGGTAGCCACTACTTCTGCGCCATAAATAGAAGCCGGTTTGGATACGTTGAGACCTTTTCCTCCCGGAACATAGGAACATTCCTTTACCCGGTTTACTTCTCCAACTTTAAAATCATCCACCACATATCTCTTATCGATTGCGGCATTTAAGGTTACTGTGAGTATCATCTTATTCTTCCTCGTTTGATAAAAGAATCTTTCCTTTTACAAGTCCCGGTGTCTTAAATAACTGAAATGCTTCCTGTGCCTGACTCATCGGGATTTTTTTGTAAATGAATCCCGGATCAAATTTCAGCTGTCCTGTTGCAAAATAATGTGCGGTCAGATCCCATTCACGTCCCGGGAACGGTGCACTGTAGGACATCCAGGAACCAGTCAGTTTGAATTCTTTGCGGTTCATATTTTCCCACTGTGCCGGTGTAAATGTCAGATTCTCGTGAGGAGTTCCGATAAAGCAGACGTGTGCTTTGTTTGCAGCCAGTTCAAATGCCATATGCATTGTCGGAACCTGTCCCGCTGTCTCAAATACGAAACCATACCCCTTACCACCAGTGATCGCCATGGCTTTTTCCATGTAGTCATCTTCTTTTGTGTTGATGACTTCGTCCGCACCAAGACGTTTTGCAAGTTCCAGACGTTCATTGCTGATATCAAAGACAACTACCTTTTTGGCGCCAAAAATCTTCGTCCACTGCATGGTAAACATTCCCACGGTGCCACCGCCGAGAATCGCCACATACTCTCCTCCGTGATAATCATTCTGGAACACTCCATGGATTGCAACCGTTGCCGGCTCAAACATGGCACCCTGTTCGTACGGAACACTGCTGTCAAAAGGAACTGCATTCTGTTCCGGAACTACCACATAGTCTGCATTACTTCCCTGCTGTCTGGATCCGATGAAGCTGTAATGCTTGCAGAGGGAAAAATTGCCCTGCTGGCAGTCATCACATTTCATGCATGGGAGAAGCGGTGCGCCTGACACACGATCACCAACCTTCACCTTGGTCACGCCTTCGCCAACTTCTACTACATCACCGGAGAATTCATGTCCGAGTACGATCGGATAAAAATGAACTCCATGATTCAAGACACGAGGGATGTCAGATCCACAGATACCGGAATATCTGACTTTGATCTTAACGGTTCCTCTGGTCACCTCTGGTTCTTCTATTTCCTGGTATTGTACGTCCTCATTTGCAACTACTACTGCTGCTTTCATAATCTATATTTTCTCCTTTCATATATTCTGTTTTGCTGTCATCATATGGGCCAGAGACTTGTAAAGTTCAAGGTAGGTCTGATAAGTCTGGTCGTAGATGACTTTGTTCTCCGGGTCTGGTTCATGGCGGCGGGTTTCTTTTACAGTAAGTGAAACTGCTTCATCATAGTCTTTGTAGAACCCAACTCCGACTCCTGCAAGGAGAGCCGCTCCAAGTGTGGTTGCCGTATCAGATGCTGGCACTATCATCGGTTTTCCTGTGATGTCGGATTTGATCTGCGTCCAGAGAAAAGAGTTCGCAGAGCCACCCATAGCTCTTAAGACTTCCACCTCTGCCCCAGCTTCTTTCGCCACTTCCAGGTTATGTCTCAGAGAAAGCGCGACACCTTCCATGCAGGCACGGACCATGTGTCCTTTGGTCTTGGCAAAGTCAAGCCCGTAAAAAACTCCCTTGGCGTATGGATTCCAGATTGGAGATCGTTCCCCGGACATATATGGAAGGAATACCATTCCATCACAGCCCGGTGATACTTTTGCGGCAATCTCGTTCAGCTGACTGAGGGAGGACATTCCTGTCTGTTCCTTCATTATCCGCTCATAATCCGCAAATTCACGCTCGAACCAGCGCATAACACCACCGCCTCCGGTGGTTCCTCCCTGAAGGAGCCATTTACCCGGGACAACATGAAAACTTAATATCAATCGCGGGTCGGCTTTGTACGCATCCATACAGATACTCATTCCGCCTGCCTGACCACCCTGCTCCTGCGTTTCTCCCGGATGGATAACTCCTGCGCCAAGTGTTCCACAGGCTGCATCAAGGCCACCGGCAACTACCGGTGTACCCTCCGAAAGTCCACATTTTGCTGCTGCCTTTGCGGTGACACTGCCAATCACATGGTCGCAGTCACAGATTTCCGGAAGAAACTCCATGGGAATTCCCAGAAGTTCACACATTTCCTCATCCCAGCAGGCTTTTTTCATGTCGAAGCAGTGAAGCCCGTATCCCTGCGATACATCCTGTGAGATCACGCCGGTCAGTTTATATGCGATATAGCTGTTCGATTGAAGAATCTTGTCGATCTTTGCATATACCTCTGGAAGATTTTCTTTGTACCAGAGAATCTTCGCGGTAGAATAAGACGGCTGAAGAGAATTTCCTGCCACGTCAAAAATCTTCTCTGCACCAATCTCCTGATTCAGTCTGTCACAGATGGACTGTGCTCTGGTATCCATCCAGATCGGTGTATTTGTCAGCACTTTTCCCTCTTTATCAATTGCTATCGCAGACCAGCTCTGCCCATCGATTCCAATTCCCGCAATCTCATCCGGCTTAATATCTGCTTTCTGTATTGTTTCTTTCGATGCCCGGCAGACGGCATCCCACCATTCTTCCGAATTCTGTTCCGCCCATCCTTCCTGCGGATAATATACCGGATAGTCACCACTGGCTGCTGCAAGAACCTTTCCGTTTCTGTCAAACACAGCCACCTTACATGCACTTGTTCCGATATCAATTCCCAATAAATATGATTTCATCCTTTTGCTGCTCCCATTTTTTGTAAAAGCCCTGTTTTTCCTGTATTACAGCATTTATAAATCTATCTGCTCAGAACACACACGGATTTTCCTTCCATGATCTCTGTCTGAAGTTTCTCCATAAAAGGCTCTTCCGATCCTGCTTCTCTCTTTTCAAGACGTTCCAGCATGATCCTTGCAACCTCTCTGGCAATTCCGTCCGTCGGCTGTGATACGATCGTAAGCTTCGGACGGCACGCCCTTGCAAACGGAAGATTATCAAACCCTATCATGGAAAGCTGTCCCGGAACCTGTATTCCCAGCTCGTTAACTCCAATCATCGCTCCCATTGTCATTTCATAGTTGGTCACAAAAACTGCAGTCATATCCGGATTGTTCCGGACAAGCTCTTCCAGACCTCTGACACCGCCTTTGATGGTATAATCTCCACGATAAACCAGCGAATTCTTTATTGAAATCCCGGCTTTTTCAAGTGCGGTACAATATCCTGTCAGACGTTCCTCTGCTGTAAAAATCCCCTCAGGTCCGCCGATAATCCCAATATTTCTGTGTCCTTTTTCTATAAAAAGCTCCACTGCTTCCTCGGCAGCTTTCTGGTTATCTACTAGAACACTGTCACACGGAATTCCCTGGATCCTGCGGTCGATCAGCACGATCGGCCGGCCCGTCTTCTGGAATCTCTTTAAATGTGCACCCGTTTCATCCACCGGCATATTGATGATTCCATCTACCCGGCGGCGGATCAGAAATTCCACCGCTTCCCGCTCCAGTTTCTTATCTGTACGACAGTCACACACGATCGTAGCATAGCCATGACTTCTGAGAATATCCTCCATCCCCGTTATGATCTCAGCACAGAATATATTATTCAGCTCCGGAATCACAACACCGATCGTCTTTGTCGCATTGGTCTTAAGTCCTCTTGCAACTTCGTTGACCTCGTAATGGAGTTCCTCGATGGCCTCTTCAATCTTTATTCTGTTTTTTTCTCTGACATTTCCTCCGTTAAAATAAGAGGAAATCGTAGCCAGGCCAAGTCCTGTCCGCCTGGCTATGTCTTTCATTGTCGCTGCCATTTTGTCTCTCTGCTTTCTTATTCTGCTTTGCCGTCACAGCCGCAGACTTTCATTCTTGCCATTACAAGTTCTTTCACTGCTGCGATAGCCGTCTTTCCATATGCTTTCGGATCAATGGTATCCGGTTTTTCTTTGAGAAGCTCTTTGACTGCCTTAGAATATGCTGCACGGAGCTCGGTAGCAAAATTCACTTTGCAGATTCCACGTTTTACGCAGTCCATAACATCCTCATCACTCAAACCGGAGGCACCATGGAGTACAAGCGGAATATCTACCACTTCACGGATCTCGCTGAGACGTTCTTTGTCAAGCACCGGTGTACCTACATAGAATCCATGTGCAGTTCCGATGGCAACTGCAAGAGAAGTAACTCCTGTACGCTCAACGAACTCTTTCGCTTCCTGCGGATCTGTATTGGTATCTGCTTCTGCCTCCAGATCGTCCTCTTTGCCGCCAACCTTGCCAAGCTCAGCTTCACATGGGATATTGAGTGCCCGTGCAACATCTGCCACACGCTTTGTCTCTGCAATATTTCCCTCGAAATCCAGTTTGGATCCATCGATCATGACGGAAGTATACCCTGCGTGCATTGCCTGCATCGCCAGTTCAAAGCTGCTGCCGTGATCCAGATGAAGGCATACCGGAACAGCTGCTTTCTCAGCCTCCGCTGCAACGATCGCTGCATAAGTCTCTACGGTTCCATATTTGATCGTAGATGGTGTTGTCTGGATCATAACCGGTGCTTTGAGTTCTTCTGCTGCCTGGATGATCGCCTTTACCATCTCCATATTCTCCGCATTAAATGCACCTACTGCATAACCGCCTTCCTGGGCTTTGGACAGCATTTCTTCTGATGTAACAAGTGGCATAATGATTTTCCTCCTCATAATGTGTGTATGTTTTCCTGTTATAAATACCTCAGTGACAGGAAACATTTCCAAAACCGAAACGTTTCCGTTTGAGTTAATCATACATCCCTAAAGCTCTTCTGTCAATCGTAAAAATATTATTTCACTTTATCCTTAGCAGTGTAAAATTTTCATCTTTTATCGGAAAATATTCTCTTGAAAAGTAACCGGAATACAGTTACATTCATTATATACAAGTTGTTTCAGAGTGAGACATGACATGATTCAGTAAAATTAATAAACGGAGGCATAAAGATATGTTAAAAGGAATTCCTGAAATCTTATCACCAGAATTATTAAAGGTATTATGTGAAATGGGTCACAGTGACCGTCTTGTAATCGCAGACGGCAACTTCCCGGTTGAATCCATGGGCAAGAATGCGATCACCATCCGCTGTGACGGACACGGCGTACCGGAGATCCTGGAAGCCATCCTCAAGGTTTTCCCGCTGGATACTTATGTAGAGCATCCTGTAAATCTTATGGAGGTTATGCCTGGTGATACTGTTGAGACACCGATCTGGGATACCTACAAAGAAATCATTCGTAAATATGATGACAGAGGAGACGCAGTTGTTGGAAATATCGAGCGTTTTGCATTCTATGATGAAGCCAAAACCGCTTACTGCATCATCTCCACAAGCGAAAAAGCACTGTATGCAAACGTTATGCTGCAGAAGGGTGTTGTCATCAACAATTAAATCACGGCCATCTTTTCTATAAAAAGCCCCGAACTTTTATTGTTCGGAGCTTTTTTTCATGTTATGATGAAAACAGAGTCAGAAATTAATTTCACGGAGGACATGATATGAATAAGAAAACACCCAACTTACTGCGCAGTCTGTCAGTCATTCTTTGTGCCGCCGTTCTTGCCGGAAGCTTTCCTTCCGATATGCAGACGGTTTCTGCTGAATCTGCGGACATTGATTTTGTCTCCTCTCCTGAAGAAGAGACTTCACCAGATGTAGAATTCACCGAAGAAACCATCGATGATACTCAGGGATCTGAGTCTGCTTCTGATAATACAGAATCTGCTTCCGATATCTCTTTGAGCACCGAAGATGGACTTTTTTCCTCAGAAGAGGATTCCCTTTTTACCTCCGGCGATTCTTCCGTTTCGGCAGATGATGATCTAGACTATATTCTCGGACGTCCTATGACAGAGGAAGAACGTCAGGCACAGCTGGCGCCACTGCAGAACCTCAAGCCTATGACACCCCTGGACGATGTCGACAGTGATCTTTCTTCCGATATCGCCACATACGCCGTCCTTCCTGAAGTATACGATTCCAGAGATGAGAACCTTGTAACTCCTGTCAAATTTCAGAATCCCTTCGGTATCTGCTGGGCTTTCAGCCTTCTTTCCAATGCAGAGACCAGCCTTCTTTCTCAGGGACTGGGATGCTGGGATCTTTCTGAGGAACATCTTGCCTATTTCTTTGCTCACCGCACGGATGATCCACTTGGAAACACCCCAAATGACAAATATATCCACAAAGGAAGTGATTATCATGACAGTGGAAATGGTATGATCGCGTCCTTTTTCTTAAGCACCTGGTCCGGCATGACTACCGAAGATAAGGTTCCACTCCCTACTGACAGCACCCATACACGGGATTTTTCGGCATCCATGGTTCCTGACAGCAGCCTTGCCTATGATACCTCTGTCTATATGGAAAACGCTGTTTTTTCGCAGTATGGGGAAGAACGGACCAAACTGCTCCTTTCACAGTATGGATCTGTTTCTGCCATGATCTATATGGACAGCAGTGGCAGATATTACAATCCGGACACTGCCGCCTCCTGTTATCCGTCATCAGGCTCCGTAAATCACGCTGTCACCCTTGTCGGATGGAACGATCATTATTCAAAGGAAAATTTCACCTCCGCTTCCGATGTCCAGAATAATGGTGCCTGGATCGTCAAAAACAGCTACGATACTGACTGGGGAGATAATGGATATTTCTATATTTCCTATGAGGATCAGTCCTTAAGAAACCTTATATGCAACACGGCTACCACAGCTCCAGCATATCCGAATAATTATTTTTATGACGGGGCAAATTCAAGTACAACAACTTTCACTTTAAAGACTGGCTATTCGATCGCTAATATTTTTACCGCAAAGGCCGGAAAAGGAAACTACGAACAGCTCGGTGAGATCGTGACTGCTTCCAAAACTGACAACGCTTCCTATCAGATTCAGATCTATACAGACCTTACGGATCCAAAAGATCCTGCCAGCGGAGTTCCTGCTTATGCAGCCCCCTTTGAGTACACACAGGCACTCGCCGGAATTGATACCGTAACTCTCCCGGAACCAGTCATGCTGACTCCCGGTTCTCAGTTTTCGGTTGTACTGACTCTGGCAGATTCACAGATCAGTTATTATGTGGAAGCATCCAGGGATCTGGACTGGCTGGAAACTGTTGCCGGAACTACTCCCGGACAGAGTTTCTATTCCAGAGATTCCAAAACCTGGAAGGATGTCGCAACCCTGGACAGCCCCTATTGCTTCTCCATTAAAGCACACACCAGAACCCTTGACCAGGCACCAACCGCTACGCCAACTGTTGCACCGACACCGACCGTAACTCCGACTGCGACTCCGACACCAACTCCGACTGCGACTGCGACTCCTACCGCAACTCCAACTGCGACTCCTACACCAACAGTTACTGCGACTCCTACTCCTACCGTGACTCCGACTGTCACTGTGACACCTACTCCGACCATAACGCCAACTCCAACCGTTACTGCGACCCCGACTCCGACCGCTACACCGACTCCGACTGTCACTGTGACACCTACTCCTACCGTAACACCAACTCCAACCGTTACTGCGACCCCGACTCCGACCGCTACACCGACTCCGAAGCCGCGCACTTATCAGGTAAAGTATGTCAGGAACACCAGGCTCAATGTAAGCGGTATTCCTTCCGACAAAACCCGCTATGCTTCCGGCAAAACTGCCAGAGTTAAGAATGCGCCTTACTGTACTTCCCGCTTCTTTGCCGGCTGGAATACCAGAGCCGACGGAAAGGGAACCCGCTATTTGCCGGGCCAGAATATCAGGATCAAAGGAAATGTTACCCTGTACGCTCAATGGCAGGTAAGTCATACCACTTCCTCTCTGATCTATCGTGTGACCGGAAAGCAGACCGTCACCTGCTATGGAACTTCCAACAGCCGTCTTGGCAAGGCTGTCATACCGCTCACCATCAAATATGCAGGTGCCACCTACAAGGTAACTTCTGTATGGAGCAAGGCCTTTGCCAACAAGAAGAAGCTTTCCAGTGTTGTAATCGGACATAATGTTTCTGCCATCGGAAGCCAGGCCTTTTATAACTGCCGGAATCTTAAGACCGTCACGATCGGTACCGGACTGACACGCATCGGTTCCCAGTCATTCCGGAATGTAAAAACAAAATGCGTCATTACGATCAAAAGCACCCGCCTTACCACCGTTTCCTCTAAGATCGATCAGGGTGTAAAAAAGATGACCGTCCGCGTTCCAAAGGCAAAATATTCAGCCTATAACCGCCTGCTGCGAAAGCACTCCAAAACAGTCCTTGTGAAACGATTCTGATCAGTCCACCACTGGTGGCTGAACCAGTTTTGCCACTGCCTGAAGTACAAGTTCCGTATTCAGCGGCTTCGCAATGTGTTCATTCATCCCAGCTGCTTTTGACCTTATTTTATCTTCTGTAAAAGCATTTGCAGTCATTGCGATGATTGGAATTGTCCTGGCATCTTTTCTGTTCAATCTGCGGATTCTTTCGGTTGCTTCATAACCATCCATCTCTGGCATCATGACATCCATCAGGATCGCATCGAAGCAGCCTTCCGCAGATTTTTCAAAAATTTCAAGGGCTTCCCGGCCATTCCATGCCTTTGTCACAACTGCCCCTGCATTTTGCGTGATAAATTCCACGATTTCCATATTCAGTTCATTATCCTCAACCAGAAGGATATTCAGACCGGCAATGGAACATACGGATTTCTTTGCTTTCTTTTCTGCCTCTCTTTTTTCCATATCAATTTTGAACGGTATCGTGATCACAAAGGTAGTACCCTTGTCCTTCTCACTCTCAAAAGTAATATCTCCGCCCATTCTTTTTACAAGCCCCATCGTAATCGACATTCCAAGTCCCGTACTGCCATATTTGCTGTAACCGCCGACCCTCTCCTGCGTGAACGGTTCAAAAAGATGCTCCTGGAATTCCCGGCTCATGCCAATTCCCGTATCTCTGCAGGTAAATTCGAACACTGCAGTATCACCTTCTGCAGAAATTTCTCTGCATCTCAGCATAATCTTGCCATGCTCCTTATTATACTTGACTGCGTTACTTATAAAATTCATCATGATACGTTTTACATGAACCGGACTGCCGATCAGATTCCAGTGGACAACTCCAATGTTGTCCTGGGTGATTTCTATTTTTCGTTCCTCCGCCATTTTTTCGATTATCTTAAGAACATTCTGCCCTATATCATAAAGGTTAAACGGAACCTCCTCCAGCATAATCTCACCGGATTCCAGTTTTCCCATATCAAGGACCTCATTGATCAGCTCCAGCAGAAGGTGAGAGGCATCCCTGATCTTTTCTCTGCATTCTGCCAGTTTATTTATATCATTATGGTAATAATCCGCGACCTCGAGCATCCCGCAGATTCCATTGATCGGTGTGCGGATATCATGACTCATTCTCCTGAGGAAATTTGTCTTGGCTTCATTGGCACGCTCTGCAGTATCCAGTGCTTCTTTCAGAAGCTTCTGCTGTCGGATTTCAGCCTCCACAACATCATCTACATTCAGAAATCCCAACACAATAATCCCTGAATCCTCGTTTCTGATAACGCGGAACTGATAATAATGAACCTCATCTCCGTTTTTTACCCGGTAGTTGCCCTTGTACTCTTCTTTTTTCCTGATCCTCTTACGCACATTGCGAAGCCTCAGTACTTCATGCAGCATATCGCGGTCATCCGGATGCACCCGCTCTTCAATGTATTTTGCAAGAAACTTCTTATAAGAATAGCTGCCGTCCTCTTTCTTCTTCAGGCCATCTTCATTTCCCTCTTCCTCTTTGATGATCGAGAGCGTTTTTTCTCGGAGATTCAGAAGATATACATCCCTGTAATTGCTGCTGAGTGTACGGACAATACTGACCTGCGTCTCATATTCCTCCTGTGACCGGGTAATATCCACTCCATACAAAAGTCCCTCCAGATGATTATTCGACGGATTTATCAAAAGCCGTACCACGTACTTTGAAATACGTGCAATATTGTCATCATAATAGCATCTCGAAATTCTTGTTATCTCCACCTGTCCCGCATTGTAGTTCTCAAGCATGGAATTTCGACAGAAAGCATCAATGAAATCCTGTCTGTCCTGCTCCTTCGGAATATACTGTGCCGTATCCCGGACAAACGCATCAATCGTACAATCCGACTCCAGTATATCCACGATCGCAGATGTTCCACCGGTTTTGAGTATCTTATCATCCGTGATATCCAGATGAAAATATCCCGCAGCATGAGAAATGGAACCAATCAGGGAATTCAGTTGATTTTCATATATTTTGCGTGCATTTACATCATTATCCTCGCATGCGGCAGCGATTATAAAATCCTGCTCATCCTCCGTTTCACCGTTTCTGGTAACCAGAAGATAGTAATAATGCGTCTCTTCTCCTGCACTCCTGAAATGCACCCTGAAACTCGATGAATTTGCAAGTTTCTGTTCCAGATAATCCAGTTCCATTTTTTTTAGGACGTAGCTGCGGTCATCCGGATGGATATAGCGGGTAAGATATTCCCTCACTGTATCATAATCCGCATTATCTTTCACAATACTGTCGTCCGGATCATTTGTAAATTCAGAGCGGTAAACAGAAATTGTTTTCTGCTGACGGTTGACAGAATAAACTGCCACATAGTCCGAAGCAAGCCGATTGACTGCCCCCAGAAGACGCAGAGATTTCTCTCCTGTAGGAATCGCACTTGACATTCTCTCTCCCTCTGCAACGGTACTGAAAACCAGTGCATGCCCTCTGCTGCCGTCCAGAAGGATGGTATCCACCGCATCCACAGTCTCGTAAATATGACGAATGGGATCCAGATATGTCTTTGGACCGCAGATTCCATTGACCACCGGACACGGCGGACATGGTGCATCCAGTCCCATCAGTGCTTTGTAACATTTCATTCCCATCTGAAGGCTCGGATAGATTTCCTTCGCTGTCTCGTTAAACCCAATAATATTGTAATCCCCGTCAATACTATAATATCCTGATGAATGTGCCCCCATAAAGTCCCCTTTCCTGTTCCATTCTATTTCGTAACTGTTCAGCACCCTCACAGTCACGAGTCAAAATGCCTCGCGGGATACTGCTTTCTGAATAATTACCTAACTATTTAATATATCGAGCTGCATAAACAGTATTATCAATAAGAGTATATCATTTTTTGAAGCAGTTGGAAATCTGCTTATTTGTCGTAGAAATATAAAAATTGATTGCTAATAATCAGATGTTTAGCACAACTGAAGCATACGATATCATTTGTTATAGAATTTGATCAGGAATACTCTTAGTTAAAAAGCCGCGGCAGGTATCTTCACATCTCATATACCCGCCACGACTTTGGATAAAAATTTAACGCATATTATGTTCTTCCAGAAACTCTCTGGCTACTTTTTTGGGTTCTTCGACCTTCACATCGATCCGATAATTCAGGTCAGTACAGATCTCGTTGTCAAATTTTCCTGCGAGTTCCTGGAAGATCGCTTCCAGTTCCGGAAAATCTTCATAAAGATCCGCACGGAGCAGATATGCACCATTGTATTCCGGGAAGAAGTGCAGATCATCCTCCAGAGTCACCAGTCCAAACCGCTTATTCAGCCCGTCTGTGGAATACACGACAGTCACATCCATATTTCCGGCATTGATCCCGACATACTTTAATCCGCGGTCGATCGTGTTATTCTGTCTGAAATCCAGTCCGTATGTGGAAACAAAAGCATCGAAGTGCTTGGATCCCTCATCAAAAAACTCATGCTCTGCCGCAAAGGTCAGTTCCTTTGCACATTTCTTCAGGTCACTGACCTTTGTGAGATGATACTTTTCTGCCGTCTCCGGCATCACTGCCGCCACATAGGTATTCTGCTCACCAAGCTTCGGTGAAAGCATGACTCCGGCTTCCTTTTTGCCGAGTTCATTTGCATAGTCATACAGGCTTGTTCCCTCTGGCACCTCTGACGGATCATGTCCCAGATAAGCCGTCAGAAGAGAGCCGTCATAGCTCATGTAAATGTCCATTTTGCCGTTTTTGATCTGCTCGAAGGCAAGGCTGCTGGCCATAGAATCCTTTACCTTCACCCTGATATCTGTCCGATCCTCGATCATCAGCTTCGCAATCTGTGTAAACAGACGCATCTCAGCAAAGTCACCATCTATGATTGTCACCGTCCTTTTGTCTTTGGATCCGCAGGCACAGAAAGACAGAAGAAACAGACAGACAACAAATATCACCAGAAATCTAGCTGGTTTTCTTTTCCTCATAAGAAGCTTCCCCCTTCTTTTCCAAAAAGCCGAGCAGATAGTCAAATACCATGGACATGACCATCAGAGCAAATGTCCCCCTGAAGATCATTGCGAAGTTCTGAATTCGAATTCCCCGATACAGAACGCTTCCAAGACCACCGCCGCCCACAAAAGTGCCAAATACAGCGACACCAACTGCCGTAACTACCGCAATCCGGATCCCTGTCAGGATAAATGGAAAAGCCATTGGAATCTCCACATATCTCAGCTTTTCCCATCGATTCATCCCCATGGCATCTGCTGTTTCTTTGTAAACTGCACTGACGTTCTTTAATCCGGTGTCTGTATTCCGAACAACAGGAAGAAGCAGATACAGCACCATGGCAATGATCACAGTCAGCCCATTGGCACCAAATACCGTCATCAGAAGTCCCATAACAGCAAGTACCGGAACTGTCTGCATCAGATCCACTGCTGTCAGGATCACCTTTCCCACTTTGGGATGATAATAAGTAAAAATCCCCAGCGGCACGCCAGACAGAATTACAAAAAAGCAGGATACAGCCACCAGGTATAAATGTTCCAGAACCATTCTAAGATTCATCTTCCTGCAACCCCTTTGACACACATATTTTCTCTATTTTATCAATCACCAGCCGAAACAGCACCGCCAAAACTGCGATCGGAACGGAACCGATCACGATATATTCTTTTACATTGGCATCAATCCCACGGTATATAAATTCTCCAAGTCCGCCCTGGCCGATCATCGCCGCCAGAATCGCCCAGCTCACGGTGTAGATCAGCGACATGCGGATTCCGGAAAAGATCGCCGGAAGTGCCATCGGAAATTCCACTCGCCAGAACATCTGCCATCTGTTCATTCCGCAGCCCCTGGCCACCTCCATGAAGCTCTGATCGATATTCAGAAAACCCTGATAAGAATTTTTGAGGATTGGAAAGACTGCGTAAATACTCAATGCCGTAAGAACAGTCCAGAGCGTCATTCCCATTTTGAGCATGAGAACCCCAATAAAAACAATACCCGGGATCGTCTGGAATACGCTGACCAATGGCATAATGATTCCTGCCGCTTTACGGAAGCGGGAAAGAAATACCGCCAGAGCCAGTCCGATCACCGCCGCGATCAGCACTGATATCACTACATAAACGATGTGCTGCCCGATGGCAGTCAGTAATTTTGCACCATATTTATCGATAAACGTCTGCATGATCACACCTTCTTTAAAAGAGACTGTATGATGCTTTCCATAGAAAGCTCGCCAACAGGCACTCCGTGCTCGTCCTTTACATAGATCTGTTTATATTTGGAAAGATCAATATTCCGACTGATCTCCCTGATTCCCTCTGTCGCAGAAACCACAGGTGCATCTGCACTTATGATTCCATGATACGGCAGCATCATATCTCCTGCCGTGAGCTGGTCTCCCGAAAGAGTGACCTCCTGAAGAGATATAAATTTTCGTATCTCCTCGTTTGCCGGATGAAGCACCATCTCCTTCGGTGCCGCTTCCTGAAGGATACGTCCCCTGTCCATAAATATCACACGGTCTGCCATTTTCATAGCCTCATGCATATCATGGGTAATAAAAAGAACACTGATATTTAATTCCGTCTGAATCTTCTTGACCTCCGACTGAAGAATCTCCCTGGTAATCGGATCCAGAGCTCCAAAAGGCTCATCCATAAGAATGATCGGGGGATTGACCGCCAGTGCACGCAGCACACCTATTCGCTGCTGCTGTCCCCCTGAGAGCTGCTTCGGATATTTTTTGCCATATTCTTCATAAGGCATATTGACAATATCCATAAGTTCCCGCACTCTCTTCTTCGTTCTCTCTTTGTCCCATTTCATGATCTTTGGGACAACAGAAATATTCTCTTCCACCGTCATATTCGGAAACAGGCCGATCTGCTGGATCACATAACCAATAGAAGTACGAAGCTTCACAAGATCCATCTCCCGATTATCTGTACCATTAATAAGAATCTGTCCTCCTGATGGTTCGATCAGGCGATTCAGCATCTTTACCGTCGTCGTCTTGCCGCAGCCGGACGGGCCGATCATCACCACAAACTCTCCCTGCTCCACCGTAAAGTTTACGTCCCTGATAATCTCTCTGTCCCCGTAGCTTTTTTGGACGTTTTTATAAATAATCATTATTTTATCAACCCCTTTATACAGAAAGGTGAAGGCAATC
Organism: Blautia sp. MSK17_66; assembly: GCF_020538025.1. Lineage (NCBI taxonomy): Bacteria > Bacillati > Bacillota > Clostridia > Lachnospirales > Lachnospiraceae > Blautia > Blautia sp. MSK17_66. Next base: position 55,017 of record NZ_JAJBNQ010000012.1, on the reverse strand, counting down.
CAGGTGGACCGCCTTCACCCATTTCAGTATAAGTTAATTACAAATACTTTTCAATGACTTTCATCTGTTCCGGAGTGATCTCAGGTGCTTTGTAGCTTTCGATTCGATTCTTTACAACCTGGGAAGCACGATCCTTGATGCTTACGCTGCCATCATTTTCCCATGCCTTGTAATCTGTCTTGACAAAGATATCCGGAATGAAATGCTCTTTTCTGTATTCTTTTGGTGTTCTTCCGTAAAGGAAGGTTCCCTTCGGACCAACTTTGGCGATCTCTGCAGTATAATCCTTGGTTCTGTCAATGTCCACACCTTTGTAGAGACGTTTCACCATCTTGATGAGCTGTTCATCAACCACATATTTCTCCAGAGATGTTACGTTAAATCCACTTAACATACCTGCTGCAAAATAGATCAGATCAACATCACTTAATGCTCCACATGTCAGGTTCAGTGCGGATTCCACACCTGCCTGGAAGTCAATGTCGACTGCATCGTTTAATGCTCCGGAGGTACGGAATGGCATGTGATAGAATTTTGCCATCGCAGCTGTTGCCAGAGAGATCAGTGCTGTTTCGCTGTTGCCCAGTGCCATGGAAACCTTTCTCAGGTTTGTGGATGTAGAAGTATTTCCATAAAAAATTGGAAGTCCCGGTCTTAATAACTGGATCAGTACGATCGCCGCCAGAAGCTCTGCGTTGTTCTGGATGATCGTTCCCATCAGGGAAGCCTGGCTGGTCAGAGCCGGAAGCGAACATGCAGCCAGCTGTATCGGCTGATTGCGCTCACAGTATACATACAGTGCATCCAGTGCTTCTTTGATATAAGCCAGAGGTGAGATCGGGCTGACACATCCGATCATGACAGGCTCATTGTTTTCTTTACCGATAAACTGAGATACCATGTCGATCAGTCTGGATGCTACCATGCCGGTATCTTCCTTCGCCGTCATAAGTGCAGTGATGGACATCGGCAGAGTTGTGTAGCGAAGCAGAGCTGCCATCATATGATAGGCTCTCTCGTTACGGTCGATATCATAGGTGTCACAGAGATTTAAGTGCGTCATATCCAGACAGTCACTTGTCTGAACCAGCTTACAGATACGTACATAGTCATCCATAACTGCAAAACGGAATTTGCCGTCTTCCAGAATATATGGAGGGCTTCCTGCTGTACACATGCTCTTGCTGCCATGTCCCATCTGATAGATGGTTCCGTCAGGACGATAGAGTTCCAGAGAATCCACAACCGTAGACAGCCCCTTCTCTACCAGTTCCTTTGTGAAGTAAACCACATTCCCATCTACACGTGCACCGTGTTTCTGAAGCACGTTTCTTGCTTTCTCATCATCAAACACACAGCCTGTCTCGGCTAAAACCTTTAAGGACTGCTCATGAATAAACGCAGCGTCCTCCTGAGTAAAAAACAGTTTTTCTAAATCCATAATCTATTCTCCTGTTCATTCAGTCACTTGTTTTCATAATACTGTTTATTTCTATCTACTTTTCATTTGCTTCCAGCTTCTTTGCATATACCTTTACCAGATATGCACACAGAACTGCAAGGAGTGCACTGACTGCCAGAACACCAAAGATCCTTGTGTAGGCACCTGCGGTATCATATGTATCCAGCCACTTTCCGGCAACCGGAGATACAAACATATCCGGTACAAAACCAATTACGGAGAGGATTCCGGAAGCAGATCCAAAAATGGCTGCCGGAACTTTTGTTTCCGTAAACATAGAAGAAGTCACTCCATAAGCACCATTTAAGAAGAAGGACAGGATGATGATCAGAACCACTGCCGGAATGATAAATTCCGCCTTTTTCGGTGCCACAGCAAGAACTGCCAGGCTGACAGCCGTGATCACACCACAGACGATGATCATGATCGAAGGTTTCTTCTTCTGTGCGATTTTTCCGACGATCGGAGAGGAAAAAAGGCTGGTACCATAGGTACGGATCGTGCCCACTACAGAAGCGATCGCTGCTGTTGCTCCGATAGCTGTCAGGAAGGAGACTGTATATGCCAGTGAAGTATAAATCGTGTAAACAAAGAACATACATAAAGTAGTCAGCCATACACCTGGATGCTTTAATGCCTGTCCCAATTCGCTGAAATCCAGTTTCTTCTTCTCGGTATTCTCAAATTCATCCGCAAACTTCGGTATGAAGATAAAGGACAGTACCGCAAAAACCGCGTTGATGATCGCGTAGAACATGATCACTGTCTTGAATCCCTTTGCCGGATCTGCAAACTTGCCAAAAATGCCAATGGAAATAAAGCTTACCACAAGTCCTACCACACCTACCACGCCATAGGAGATACCAATGTTTGTGGAGTAGTTCTCTTCTGTACTTACAAGACGGATCGCCTTATAACGGATCCCCCAGAAGATGAAGGTGGTACACAGTCCAAACAGCAGGAAGATCATCTTTAACTGTCCGTAGCTCGGAGCTGTGGAATACCAGAATGTCAAGATGGAACTCATGGCAAATCCAAGTGTTGCCAGATATTTTACACGGACCTTATCTGCCAGAACGCCGCCCGGGAAATATGCGATGGTAGCTGTTGTACCATACAGACCATAAAGCACTCCAAGCTGACTGTTAGAAATCTTAAGGCCATCAATTACCTGATCATAGAAAGAATATCTCGCCAGATAAGTTAAATAAACAACGTAGGCACCGCAGCTGATGATCGCGACTACCATCCATCTGGTAAATGTACTGATCGAAGCGGATGTTTTTAACTCTTTATCCATAAGATCCCCCTCTTTGCTTTATGCCGTTTTGGCCCAGGATTTACAGTAGTCGATGGTTGTCTGCGGGCTGCTTGCCCACGCATCTGCACCAGTCTGCTCACAAACCTCAGCATTTACAGGAGCACCGCCGATCACAATCTTGACATCGTCTCTCATACCGGCTTCTTTGAATGCATCAATTGTGTCTTTCATAGAGTCAATCGCAAGTGTCAGAACTCCTGACAGACCAATGATATTGATTCCTTCTGCCTTTGCAGTCTCAACGATCTTTTCCGGAGCCACATCGATACCGAGATCCAGAACTTCAAATCCTGCTGCTTCCAGCATGGAACGTACAATGTTCTTTCCGATATCATGGAGGTCATCCTTAACTGTGCAGAGGATCATTCTTGCTTTTACGGTATCCTCGCCGCCATCCGTGATCAGAGCGTCCTTTAAGATCTCAACTGCCTTTGTCATCAGTTCGCCTGCATAGATCAGGTCACCTACAAAGTATTCACCTTCTTCAAAAAGAGAGCCGACTGTATCCATACCCTTCTGGCAGGCTTCCATAGCCTTCTGTGCATCAGCACCGCCCTCTGCCATTACCTGCTCCAGAGTTTCCACCATAACGTCTTCATCAAGATCTCCCATTGCCTCTGCTAATTTATTAAAATCTATCATGTTATTTTCCCTTTCTTTTCCATTTAATCATTAATAAATAAAATAAACGACAGGTTATTTCTTCTTTGCTCCTATCAGACCCTTGCGGTATGCACGGTTATACTTTCTTCCACCCTTATCCTTCATGCAAAGTGCTTCGCAGGCGTAGATCGTACTCATGATATCTACATTGCACGGATCCATAATGGCAGAGTCCAGACCCGCCTGGATCGCATAAGCCATACAGTTGGAGTTGATATACTTTCTTGCCGGCATCTCAAAACTGATATTGGAAATAGCTCCCGTCACCTTTACCTCAGGTGCATATTCATGGATTCCTCTGATGCAGGCTTCAAAATCCTTCATTGCTGAAGGCATAGTGGAAAGTGCCATTACGCATGGATCAATATGCAGATGATCCAGTGCAACCCCATATTTCACTGCCTTGTCGATGATGCGTTTCGCAATATCAATCTTCTTCTCCACTTCTGTCGGAATTCCACCCTTATCACAGGTCAGTCCCACTACATTCCAGTCAGTTCCGGCGATCAGCGGGAAAATAATCTCACACTTATCTCCCTCTTCATTTACTGAATTCACCATTCCAGGCTTCTTTACCAGACCCTCCTCAAGAATCCTTGCAAGAAGCTTCGCATTCGGACTGTCAATGCAGATCGGGGTGTCAGTCACCTGCTGAATCAAATCGATCAGCCATACCATCGCATCATATTCCAGTTCCGGTGCAGTACTGGCTGCACAGTCGATAAAGTGTGCTCCGGCCTCCGTCTGGTTCTGTGCTCTCTGCTTGATCAGCTCCGCATCGCGATCAGCAATAGCCTGCTTTACCGAAGGAATCGCCCCATTAATTTTCTCTCCGATAATAATCATATCTTTGTCCTCCCGTTACATTATATAGTTCGCGCGCTATCTTTATACAACTAGTATAGACAAGTTTGCATAGAATGTCAATATCATTGTTTATTTCTTATACTTTTTTTGAGTTATTTTTATTTTTTTATGCATTTTAGCCAACTCTTGTTTGTCTCTTATTGACTTTTCTCCGGTTTCAAGCTATTATGAAAGGAAGATAAAAGGAAGATGTTTTTATGGATAAGACACTTGTGATTGGATGCCGGACAACCGAAAACGAGCTGCTTGCCGTCATGCGTGCAGCAGGTATCAGCTATGATCTTGTATGGATCGAAGCCCGGCTTCATAACGTAAAAAAGAAACTGAATAAAGCTCTCTCTGATCTGATTTCCGAGGCAGAAAATTATGATACCATTCTTTTTGCCACCGGTTTTTGCGGAAACTCGGTTCTTGGTCTGGAAAGCAACCATGCCAGGCTTGTCCTGCCACGTGTGGATGACTGCACATCCCTCCTCATCGGCGGAACCAGGAACAAGTCCAGCTGGATGGATTCTTATTTTCTGACAGAATGCTGGCTGAAGAGCAAGGGCAATATCTGGGATGAATACAAACATGCCGTTGCCCGATACGGGAGTGAACGGGCAGACAAAATCTTCCAGGTTATGTTTGCTCACTATAAGCGGATCACACTCATCGATACAGGCTGCTATGATCTTGTAAAGACAAGAGAAACAGCTTCTGAGATTGCCAGAGCCTTCTCTCTCGATCTCAATGTTCTTCCCGGAACGCTTTCCTACCTGACAGATCTCCTGACCGGAAACTGGGAACCTGATCGTTTTCTCATTGTTCCTCCACACAGCCGAATCTCATCAGAGGATCTTTCCAGACTGTCCTGACACTCTGATCTTCCAGTCTGGAATCATATGTACAAACTGATTTTTATAACTGTTCAGTACCTTCTGAACAGTTACTGATTTTTATATTTGTAGGAGTTTTTTCACATGACTGATATTACCTGCCTAAAAGAACAACTGATCGATGCCATGACAAAGCTCGATGATGAACAGGCTCAAGCCTTCGCAGAAGAACTGATTTCTCTCAGAATTCCTTCCGCAGAGCTTCAATCCTGCCTGGACCGCGGACTAAAGCAAGTCAACACCCTGTTTGAAGAGGGAGAATATTTTCTTGCAGACCTTATGTTTGCCGGAATGCTCTACCGCTCCATTCTGGACCTGATTCCTGTTTCAGAGAATTCCTCCGTTCAGCCGCACAAATGTGTCCTGATCGGTGTAGTCGAACGTGATATCCACGGAATCGGAAAGGACATTGTCTCAGGACTTTTAAAAGCAAATAACTTTAATGTGGTCGATCTGGGAACTAATGTATCACCGTCGTCCTTTGTAAATGCGATCAGGACGCATCACCCTCAGATTGTTCTGATGAGCGGTATGATGCACTACTCTCAGGACTCCATGAAACGTACTGTTGAGGCCATCACAGAAGCCGGACTCCGAGACAGCGTTACCATCCTCATAGGCGGCGGCTGTGTAAATGATTCTATTCTGGAATATATCGGTGCTGATGCCCGCGTCAACGAACCACTCGATACCATTGCACTTTGCAATCAACTGATTTCCAGAGGTATTTATGAAGAATAATAATCCTGTTTACCAGACAATTTATATGCATCTGAGAGACCAGATCGTAAACGGCGAACTCCTTCCGGGGCAGATACTCCCATCCGAAAATGAGCTGTGCCGGAGATTTTCCACTACCAGAGAAACTGTGCGCCGAGGCCTGACCCAGCTGACCCAGGAGGGGCTTGTATACTCCCGTCCCAAACGCGGTTACTTTGTCAGTGAGCCCAAAAATAACGATCTTTCTCTGACTATAAGTCCCAAAATCACCGAAAGTATTTCCCGTTTTAAGGATATACGCCTGATCCGTCCGAATATAGAACTTCAGAATGCACTCCAGATTCCTTCTGACCAGAGGATCATCGCCATCTACCGTGGAAGCTACCGGGACGAATTCCAGGTCGGCTTAGAGATCAAGTACCTTCCCTACGACAAGGGTATCCCATCCATCGAAAACGAGATCAACTACGCTGTTTTTCCGGAAGCAGCCAATGCCAAAACAGATTCTTTCAGTTATTATACGCAGCTGGAAATCTCAGCTGTATCTCCCGTTCCAGATCTTCTTCCTCTTCTGGAATGCAAAAAAAACGAACCGCTTCTGCTGATCAGCCGGATTTTTATCACTCAGGATGGGAAACGGATCGGATTCAGTAAGGAATATCTTCGCCAGCCTTATGGCTCTCTTTCCGGTTATTCCGGATACATTCAGAACCGGCAGGATTCTGTCGATGCATCACAGGAGGGATCTCATGCCTGACATCAAATTTTATCCAGACAATCTGACCATCACCGTTGCTGACGGAACACTTCTGATCGAAGCGATCCGACAGGCCGGATTATATATTGATGCTCCCTGCGGCGGGCAGGGAAAATGCGGAAAGTGCCAGGTCACACTCCTGAACCGGGAATCGCCTGTCACTGTTCTTGCATGCCATTTTACAGTGACAGAGGATCTTACCGTTGCACTTTCGCCCAGAACGGAGGCACAGATCCTGACAGATTCCAGTGTTCCAATTGCCCATCTGAAAGAGGCACAGATCAAGCTCCTCTCCGCAGTAATTCCCTGTCCGGCCATCGGTGACTGTGACTCGCTCTGCGGAAGAGTTTCATCCGTTCTGGAACAGCTTACAGGGGAACCTGTAAGGATTCCCCTTACCACAGCCACAACGCTTTATCAGCAGCTTGAGAAGCTTCCCAGACTTCCGGTTTCCGACGAATATCCTTCCGGTGCGTGGAAAGGCTTTTTTGTTCTTCAGGCAGATACCCTGCTTGCGATCCGTGAACAGCCTGGAAATGCCTATGTTCTGGCCTACGACCTTGGAACTACCACCATTGTTTCCTATCTTCTGGACGCTGTTTCCGGAAAGACTGTTCATATCTCCAGCACCTTGAATCCCCAGACAGTCTACGGGGCAGATGTGATCAGCCGATGCGAATATGCTGTTTCCGATCCGGAGTCCCGCCTGACCTCCAGCATTCAGAGTGCGATCGCAGCCCTTGCAGAGGAACATATCAGGGCTCTTGGAATTGATTCCTCGGATATCTTCTTTGCGGTTCTCGCCGGCAACACCTGTATGGAGCATCTCCTTCTCGGCGTTTCTCCGGATTCTCTGCTTCATGCCCCTTACCTGGCAACCATTGATCAGCTGATCTGTGTTCCTGCAGCCTCTCTTACACTTCCGTGCCAGATCGGTGCCCAGGCGGCAGTCCTTCCCTGTATTGCCGGCTTCGTCGGCGGGGATACCATTGCCGTTTTGCTCTCACTTCCACAGCAGACCTTCGATTCACTGACTCTTGTACTGGACATCGGAACCAACGGTGAACTCATCCTCGGAAAAGGAGACCAGCTCTACACCTGTTCTACGGCTGCCGGTCCTGCTTTTGAAGGTGCCAGAATCTCCTGCGGTATGCGTGGGGCTCCCGGTGCCATCGACCATGTCTCTGTTGAAGACGGAAAGCTGAAGCTTCATGTGATCGGAGACGGAATCCCCACAGGGATCTGTGGTTCCGGTCTTCTGGACCTTGTCGCCTGCCTTCTGGATCTTGGTATCATTTCCAAACGGGGACGTCTGGAAAAACCAGCCAAATGGCCGGATGAACTTAAGGAGACCTACGGTGTACGCTTTGTGACACGTAACAATGTTTCCGCCCTGCTTCTGACAGATGATGAAAACGGTATTTATCTTTCTCAGAAAGATATCCGGGAGGTTCAGCTTGCAAAGGCTGCTATTGCTTCCGGCATCGAACTTCTCTGTCAGGAAATGAAGGTTTCTGACACTGATATTTCGCAGGTTCTGCTGGCCGGAGCCTTCGGCACCTACCTTTCTCCAAAGAGTGCCTGCCGGATCGGACTGATTCCGGAACCTCTCCTTGAGCGGATTCGTGCCATCGGAAACGCCGCAGGAGAAGGTGCAAAACTGGCTGCCTGCAGCCGCACTGTCCTTGAACAGAGCCAGCATCTTGCAAAGCAGACCCATTTTGTTGAACTCGCCACTTCCAGACAATTTCAAGAAACCTATTTAAAGAAACTGAATTTTTAAACATAAGAAAGCAATCAGCTCCTCTTATAATCAAAACAGAGCAGGAGGCGGTAATCAGCCGTCTCCTGCTCTGTCTTGGTCTAAGCATATTATATTGCTCGTTTGAACAAGTATAACCTTTGTTTTTCTTATTTCCTCTTATTCTGCCTGCTGCAGTTCTTCCAGAATCTGAGCTGTCAGTTCTTTTCTGTTTGTTTTGAAGTGGAAATAAGGTCTTTCCGTAATTACTCTGATTTCTACCGGATATTCATGCTCATCCAGTGTATCCTTCAGAAGTTCTGCCACTTCCTCCAGTGTCCTGCTTCCATCGAGAATGACAAACAGATACGGACGGAAATATCCTTCATGTTCCATATCCGGCACAACACAGAAGAAACCATCCTGTACTCCAGGAGTTCTTACTGCCTTTGTCTCCATTCGCATCACACGAAGTGGTTTGTCACCATAAGCTCTTATAGCGCCGCGTCCGAGAATATGGATAATTCCCTGCTCCGTGATATATGCCTCATCACCTGTATGTAACCAGGTATTTCCATCCGGATGTTCAATCAGAGTCTTCTCTGTCATTTCTTCGCCTCTCCATCCAGAATAGTGAAGCATCATAGACGGACCTGTCATGCAGAGTTCCCCCGCTTCTCCGTAGTTCAGCTCATTCAGATCCTTATCAAATACTCCAAGTACGGTAGCCGGCATTGGCATACCTACACATCCATCCTCCAGCGGGAACATCGGGTTTGGCAGCGTGAAGTTGGAACATCCCTCACTCTGTCCATATCCAGCACTTAATTTTGCCTTTATGTTGTGTTTATGGAAGAATTCCTCTACCTCTGCATACTTGCGGTCATTCATAGCCTCAGCACCTGCACCGATGGTTCTCAGGTGAGACATATCATAATCCTCCGGAATTCTCTTACTGTTCATTAACAGATCACAATATTTCGGAATCAACGCCCAGAAGTTTGGCTTACGATTCATAAATTCAATGTCAATATCCTCCAGCGGGCAGAAAGGATCCAGTTCTACCAGCAGTCCTGTGGAAAGCGGGAAGATTGTCATGGAAACAGTTACCGCGATCAGTGCCGGAGGAAGAATCGGTGTCCACCAAACCTCCTGAACCTCTGATGGTGGAATAAAGATCGACATCTGGAATGCAGTTGCCACCACATTTGCGGAAGAATGGATCACAAGCTTGGAAATTCCTGTGGAACCACTTGTATATGCTCCAAATACGGCTCTCTCAGGATCTGTCGGTGCCAGATATTCTCCTTCAAAGTTTCTTCCCAGTTCCATAAACTCCTGCCAGCTCATATCTCCTTCTACAGTCTCTGTCTCAGCCGGATAACGGGATTCAATCTCTTTCAGAACATAGTCCTTCATCTGACTCTTGTCTGCATACTCAAAAGGTGATACCTTGATCATTCGTGTCATCGGAGTTGTCGTGCGGAATAACTCCTCATCTTCCTTTGATACGTAATCCATTGCAAATGCAGTGTCTGTTCTGCTCTTACGAATCGCGAAGCAAAGTTCTTCTGGCTCATCGTCACGGCAGATAACCGTCACACCAACTCTCTCTGCTGCAAAAAGCAGGATATAATATGCCGGTGTGGACGGTAAAAAGGACGGGATTCTGTCTCCCACCTCAAAGCCAAGGGCTTTCAGTGCTCTTGCGGCAATATCAACCTCTGCCCAAAACTGTTTCCACGTGATCTTGTTTCCATAATATTCAAATGCTGCTCTGTTTTCATCCGGATTTTTCATTTTTAAAAATGATTCCATAGTAATTCTCGGTATATCAAGATTTCTGAATTCTTCCGGGTAGAAATTAAGCCACGGTTTGTCAATACTTGCTTTACCTGTTAAATTCTGTTCTGCAAAATTCATCTTTTATCTCCTTTTTCTTCTCTTTTCTCTCTCTTTTCCACAAAGTTCGAGCTTTATTTTAACATAGGGTTTTTGAAATAACAATTTCTCGGAGCCGGAATCATCTTGAATCACTTGAATCATTTTTTTCATGTTTCACTCATAAATTGCAGTTATTTTGTTGCAATATGCCCTCTTCTGTTCTAAACTACTATCATACCATTAATTTCAGTATTGCGAATTATATGGAGAAGGAGGAAGATGCTGCGGAGTATTTTTCTGCTGCATCACAGATAAGTATGAAGACCAAAAATCGTTTCAGTATTTTATTAGAACACCTTATGTCTGTCGCAGACTTAAAAAACAGCGTCCTGGCAAAGGCTGTTCAGTATGACGACTCTTACATCAGTAAATGGATCAGTGGCAAGCTACTTCCCACTGAAAAGAATCATGAAGCTACGCTTCAGGCTATCAGCAATTATGTCGTAGACTCTCTTACTGAGGACGGCACAACACAGCTGCTCCAGGAATATCAGCTGCAGGACATTCAGGACTTAAAGACAGCGATCTATGACAATCTCGAATCGGAATATGTCTATGTGAAAGAATTACAGACTACGACCGGTGCAGAGATTGCACCCAAGATTTCTTATTATCCGGAGCTTACCCTGGATCAGTTTATTTTTAAAATGAAGCATCCATCTCTTCGAAAAGTAAATTCCCTGAATGTGTATGCGATCGTTGATATTTTAAATATCGATCCCAATTATCAGTTTCTGATTGCCGAGCTTAACAGTGGACATGTCGGAAGAGATCTGATTTTTCCGGGAGTACATTTTTCACTTTTGATCGATCTGGAGTCAGCAGCCTCCAGTGCCACTTACACAGCCTGTTTTTTGATGAATGTACTCACCCATCTGTCAAACATTGATTTTAATCTTTATTGCGGTTCACAGGCACAGCGAAAGCTGATTTTTGCAATAAAGGATACCTACGCTATTTCCGGAATGCTGGTGGACAGCAGTCACTGTCTCGGAGTTTCCACGATTGAAGACAGCGAACTTACAAATGAACTCTATTACAAGATTCGGCTTCTCTGTAATAAAGAAACTCTGCTACTCCGCAAAACAACCATTCCTGAAATGATTCACCGTTTCGAGTATGAACAGACCCTGATCTCCCAGAACCAATATTGCCTTGTCGGACACCTGACAGAACATTTTCTTCCAAAAGATCTGTACATAGAACTTCTTGATGCATACTGCCAGAACAACAATGAACTCCGGGGGCAGGACATGAAAAAATCAAATCATCTTGTCCATCGCATTCTGGAGACCACCCCGATTCATCTGCTCATTTATGCTTCCGTGCTAAAAGATTTTACCGTTACCGGAGAACTTGATTTCTTTGGAGTCAGAATGTGCTTAAATTTATCTCAGCGTCTGCGCTGCCTTAAGAATCTGGAGTACATGGCGACCCAGCTTGAGCATCTGGATATCCGTGTTCTGCCGGAGGGCCTCCTGTCCGATCATCAGCATATCGCACATCCCACACTTTTTTTGTCAGATTCCATATGCTATCTGCGTTTAAAAAGATTCACTCCGGAATACAATATCTGCATTCCAAATAAGATCGCTCTGAATTGCATCTTCGAGGAATTTTTCCATGATGTCTGGAATTCACTCGCTGATAATGACAATCGCCGCAATGTATTGTCCATGATCAAACATGCTATTCATGCAGTAGAGATTATGATGGAAATTAATTAATTAATTAAGAGGCAGACCGTATGTCTGCCTCTTTTCTTTCCCATACACACCTGGAAATGAACTACAGCCAGCTTTCCAGAACATCATTCAGCTTATTCATATCCAGCGGTTTTGCAATATGTCCATTCATGCCTGTATTTTTGGCCAGCTGTACATCCTCTGCAAAAGCATTGGCAGTCATGGCAACAATCGGCAGTTTTCCCTGTTCACCCGGAAGGCTCCTGATTGCCGCCGTTGCCTCATAACCATTCATGACAGGCATTTGTATATCCATAAAAATAAGATCATACAAGCCTTCCTGAGACACTTCCACCTTTTCAACTGCAATCTTTCCATTTTCTGCTGTTTCCACTTCTGCCCCTGTCATCTCCAAAATTTCAACAGCAATTTCTCTGTTTAACTCATTATCCTCGACCAGCAGAATCTTTTTTCCTGTATAGTCTGCTTCTGACAGCTCCTCCAGATAATTTCTTGCTGTTTTTTCTTTTCTGCCTGAAGTAAACTGCCGTAGTGTTGCCGTCAGCCGGGAACGGAACAGCGGTTTTGCAATAAAAGCATCTACACCTGCAGCCTTTGCTTCTTCTTCAATTTCAGTGAATTCATAGGATGTCAATACAATGATGGTGATCTCTTTTCCTATCCGTTTCCGGATCTGTCTGGCAGTCTCTATACCATCCATATCCGGCATCTTCCAGTCTAAAATAACAGCAAAGTAATCATCTTTCAACTCATGCCGTGCATAACAGCGCTCAACCGCTTCCCTGCCAGAGAGAACCCATTCACCCATAATACCGATTTCCTTCAGTGTGGCAACTGTACTTTCACAGCATGTCTTATCATCATCCACTACCAGAACCGGCAGATTCATCAGATTTTTGTCCTGTTCTTTTTCTTTTTCCTGAAGCTCCAGATAAATTGTTACCGTAATTCTGGTTCCCTTATGTAAGGTACTGTCCACTTTAATATTACCATTCATCAGGTTCACAATATTTCTGCTGATTGCCATTCCAAGACCGGTTCCCTGAACTCCGGTTGTCCGGTGGTCATCTGCACGGCTGAAAGGATCAAACATGATTTTCTGGAATTCCGGTGACATACCGATTCCATTATCCTCAATCGTAAATTCATAGCATCCAAGTTCTGAGAATCCATTGGGTTTTTCCTCTATCGAAAAAGTAATATTTCCACCATCCGGTGTATACTTGATCGCATTACTCATAAGATTCACAAATACCTGCTGGATTCTCAGGCTGTCACCACAGACATCCTCATGCTCAATGTGATTGATGTGTATATCAAAATTATGTTTATGTTCATCAAGCACCGGTTTCGTAAGTGTAATAAGATTATCTACCAGCTCTGACAGATTGAAATCCTCCTGTGCCAGCGTCATTTTACCACTCTCAATACGTGCCATATCCAGCACTTCATTAATCAGCCCCAGCAGATGACGGCTTGATTCTGTGATTTTGCTGAGACATTCAATGACTCTGTCCTGACTCTCAATATTTGCTCCTGCGATTGCCGTCAGACCGACAATGGCATTCATCGGTGTCCGGATATCATGGGACATATTGGAAAGGAATTCTGTCTTCGCACGATTTGCATTTTCTGCGGACCGGTAAGCCTCTTTCAGTGCCTTACGGGATTCAATCTCTGCTTTCTTCTCCTGTGTCACATCCATGGATGCCAGCAATACCTTTACCAGCTTTCCATTCTCCCATTCCAGGGGAATATAAGAAGCGATTTTATAAGTCTTTTCATCCAGACTACAGTACTCAAACTTATAAATATCATTTTCACTTTTCAGTTTTTTCCGGATATTTCCCGGTGTAATCAGGATATCCATAGCTTCCAGTGGTTCCAGTGTCTTATATTTTTCAAGAACCTGCATCTGAAAATCATGATAAAATCCCAGAGGTTTATATATCATCTGTCCATTCAGGTTATAGAATTCATACCTGTCATTTTCCAGATCACAGACAACAAAACGGTCGACCAGACGTACGATACTCTGGATCAGCAGCTCCATGGAGGCATTGTCTGCTACAACCTGCAGATGCCGTGCACTCTCTACTTTCGCCTCCGTAATATCCCGCAGAAAGATCATGGCATATTCCGAATCCTCTATCTTGCCACGTATGATCACATTACGGACCCATCGTTCTTCTCCATTCAGAGTGATTCGGCACTCTAAAGCCAATTCGGTTTCCAGACCCTTCAGCCTTTCTGCAATATAACCACGGTCGTAAAAAGAGGATACCGCCTTCTTATCTGTCTCCACAACATAGGAATCCACAAAATGCCGAATCAATTCATCCCACGTATAACTCTGTTCAAAGACGGTCATCAGGGACGGTTCAACCTTAAAGGTATCAAAAGTATTCGCTTCCAGATTCACATAATACTCGCACAAATCTGCTTTCGTAAAAGCCCGGTGGAAAGCAGCAGATTTTTGTGCCTGCATGATTTCTTTTTTCTCCCCATCAATGTTAATAAAAATCCCGGCAATCCTGCTGGCAGAACCATCCAGACGGCGTATTACTTCTGCCGATGCCCGAAACCACTGGTATTGATTATCCTTCATTCTCATACGATACTCTACCTGGTATTTTATCTGGTTCGTCTTATCCTTAATTGCCGCCTGAAGCTGCACCATTACTCTTTCTTTATCCTGTGGATGCAGAAGATCTGACCAGGATTCCAGTTTATTCGGAAAGTCCAGAGTGTCATGATAGCCAAGCATTTTTCGGAATTCATGACTCCAGTTTGCATTCACAATCTCACTGTTTTCGTCACAGTCAAAATACCAGAAGCCGGAATAGATAGCCTCATTGAGCAGTGTCAAATTTACATGATCCCAGTTGACCTGTACGGACATAACCCAGATCTGTCTGCCCGCCTCATCTGTCGCATCCTCTTTACAAAGCCGTACATTATTCACTGTACCGTCTGCTGCAAGGATCTGTGCTTCCCCTGTTCCGTGAAGCTGCAAAAAACGGTCTCGCTCCAGTATATCTTCCTCGTCATAAAAGAAGTTTCTCAATGAGCCTTTTGTCTGTTCCATGAAAGTATCGAATGTATATCCCGTACTGCGTAACAGCAGATTACTTACAGACAAAATAGACAGGTTTTGGTCATAGTATCCTGTCATTATGCCTACCCCACCATTATTTTCCAGTGTCCTCTGTACTGCCTGCGACACGGTCTGTGTCTGTCCCGGTACAGTATCATTTAAAGAATATATTTTGTCTTCATAATTTCCCATTTTATAAAAATCCTCACTCCGTTCTGGCACACAAAAAGGACACCTGCCCAAAGTCCCGCCAGTGTCCCTTCTGCTTCTCTTTCATATCACACATCCATATGTATTTTTCACAATCTCATCCGATCTCGCATCTTTTCTACATATGGAAACAGCGGCAACCGGCTGACATGGTCAGGTTTTCTGACTTTAGTCCCTTCTGGCTTTGCGTTCCTGCTTTTCAACAGGTTTGCCTTGAAATAATTTTCATTTTTATCAAAAAACAAAATATCATGAAGTTCTACACACGTCAATAATATTTTGATGAAATCATTACTGTTCATTCCGTTCACAGCAACTTGGTCAAAATCCATTCCTCATCACCTTTGGTACATCAATTCAGAGGGCGGGACCGAATCCAGTGCCGAGTAACCTCTGTGCCATCCTTCAGGCAGAAAAGCAGTTCGTCCGTCCCCTGCACCGTGATGGCTTCCACTTTATCAGAGAAGATATTCTCATCAAATTCCGGGATGCCAAGCACCGCCGCACTGGCTTCCATGAGTTTCGCTTCTGAGATATTCTTCGAATCACACCGTCTGTACTTTTCAGCTTTCTTTCCTGTACAGACCCAAATCGGACGCTTTTTGCTGATCTCACTGGTATTCCAAAGCTGTCTGGTGTAATGCCTTTTACAGCGGCCACAGATCACCTTCATCGTAAATGGATATTTCTTACCTGTGTGATTATAAGGAAACCGTCCCATTTCCCTGTTTCGGGCAAATTGCTCCTGCGCCCGTTCAAAAGTATCCATGTCGATGATTGCCTCATGGGTGTCCTTCACAAAGTACTGTGGTAGCTCCCCCGTGTTCATCACTTTCTTTCTGGATCACAGTCATCGTTCCCTCCACCCAATGATAGCCAAAAGTTCTGCGTTTTGTATTTCCGATTCCTTTCTGGAAAGCTTTGCGAATCGCCCACTTTACATTTTCGCTGATAGCTTCACTTTCTGCCTGTACCACAGATGTGCATGGGAATTCCCGCTCTACAAGCAGTCTTTACATTGACATCAGCAACATATGCATGGTATGGTACAAATAATAAGGTAGAGAGGAAACTGTCACGAAGAGCAGTCCTTCATCTCTATTGATTCAAAGAACACAGGAAAGGGAAGAGTAATTTTAGCTATGAAAAAGAGTTTGAGAATGACAGAGGGAAGTATCTCCCAAAAGATCATTTTTTTTGCAATTCCATTGTTTCTGGGAAATCTGTTCCAGCAATTGTATAATACTGCTGATTCCCTGATCGTAGGAAATTTTCTTGGAAGTAATGCACTGGCGGCAGTCAGTTCATCTGGAAATCTGATTTTTCTGATGGTAGGTTTTATTAACGGTATTGCCATGGGTGCAGGTGTTGTTATTGCACGATATTATGGAGCCAAAAAAAGAGACTGCCTGCAAAAGGCAATCCATACAACGGTTGCATTTGGACTTGTGGCCGGTGCTGTGCTGACAATTTTGGGAATGTTTCTGGCACCAAAGATCCTGGTATTGATGGGAACTCCTGCGGACGTGCTCCCGGAATCTATTGTATATTTCCGTACATATTTTGCAGGGTCTATGGGTGTTGTCATGTACAATATCTTTGTTGGAGTTCTGCAGTCGGTCGGTGATGGACGCCATCCACTGATATATCTGATTATTTCTTCCTGTGTCAATGTCGTTCTGGATATTTTCTTTATCGCAGGTCTTGGCATGGGAGTCGGATCAGCAGCACTTGCAACCGCAATTTCACAGTTTGTCAGTGCACTGCTCTGTATGGTTCATCTGCTGCGTGTGGAAGAAGAATACCGTCTGGAACTGCGAGAGATTCGTTTTGACAGTTCTATGCTGAAGCAGATCATCCAGAATGGTGTACCATCTGGCTTTCAGAATTCAGTGATCGCGATCGCGAATGTTTTTGTGCAGTCAAATATAAATGCATTTGGAAAAATGGCAATGGCAGGATGTGGTTCCTACTCTAAGATAGAGGGGTTCGCCTTTTTGCCGGTGACCTGTTTTACGATGGCTCTGACAACCTTTGTCAGTCAGAATCTGGGTGCAAAACAGTATGACCGGGCGAAAAAGGGAGCAAGGTTTGGAGTACTCTGTTCGATTGCTATTGCAGAGTTGATCGGTATTATCATATATACGGCAGCACCGGTACTGATCACAGCGTTTAACAGAGATCCTGATGTTGTACATTATGGAGTCATGCAGTCCAAAACAATTGCGTTATTTTATTGTCTGCTGGCGTTTTCTCATTGTATCGCAGCAGTACTTCGTGGATCAGGTAACGCATCCGTTCCGATGATCGTTATGCTCTGTGACTGGTGTCTGTTCCGCGTAAGCTACATTACTGTGGCAGTTCGTATTATCCCGGATATACGAGTGATTTTCTGGGCATATCCATTGACCTGGGGTATCAGCTCCGTGATCTTTCTGTATCTGTTCTTACGGGGAAAATGGGTGTACGGATTCGAGAAATCTTAACCGCTATACCGAATACTCGCATAAAATTTTCTTTACATTTTCGATTTTTACAGGCTTTGCAAGGTGAGCATTCATTCCCGCTGCCAGACACTTTTCTTTATCTTCTCTGAATGCATTTGCTGTCATGGCAATGATTGGGATTGTCTCAGCATCTGGATGTTTCAGTGACCGGATTGTTTTTATCGCAGTAAGCCCATCCATTACAGGCATCATGATATCCATCAGAATTGCGTCAAGATAACCTTCCGGTTTCTCCTGAAACATTCTGACCGCCTGCAGTCCATCTTCTGCAACTGTCAGATTTGCACCTTCATCAGACAACAGCGTTTTCGCAATTTCTGCGTTCAGTTCATTATCCTCCACCAGCAATAAGTTTAATCCACTAATATCCATCTGTGCTGCTGTTTTCTTTACTGTATCTGGTACGGAAGCAAGTTTAAAAGGAATCTTGATGATAAAGGTTAATCCGATTCCCTGTCATCAAAATACTTCTCCGCAATCTTCAGCAATCCAATAATGCCATTCAGCGGGGTTCTCATATCATGAGACATCCTGGAGAGAAAATCAGACTTGCTTTTATTTGCTTTCTTTTCACTTTCCAATGCAATTGATTTGTGCATGAAGTCATTTTTATCCAGCATGAGATTCCAATGTTCGATGGTTCCGTCTTTCTTTATTACTTTCTGTCCCCGATCTTCGATGTATTTGTATGTGCCGTCCTTACAGCGTATCCGGTAAATAGTAGCATAATGATCGGAATGAGTATATTGATTTAATGCATCTGCAAGTCCGACTTCCACATCATCCGGATGTGCTGATTTTCATTCAGCAATGTAGCATATTTACAAATTTTCCCGTTTTAATGAACAAAAGCAACAAAGCAGAAAAATCCGATTTTAACTCCTCCGGATAAGTAGAAAATCCAATTTCCATTTATGGCTGGAAATTGGATCTTCATTCTTAACGTTTCTTATAATGGTAAATGATAACTCCGACTGCTGCAAGTATTGCAATTGCCAGAATCCAGATAAGAGGCTTAAAGCTTCCTGCATCCTTCTTTGCTGCTACACTCTGTCCTGCGGTCTGAACATTCTCTTTATTGTCCTGTTCGTCTGCTGCCGGTTTCGGAGTTTCCGTTACTTCCAGGGTTTCCGTTGCCACCGGGATTTCTGTCGGTGCAGGAGTCTCTGTCGGTACCGGTGTTTCTGTTGCCGCCGGAGTCTCTGTCGGTGCAGGGGTCTCTGTTGCCTTCGGTGCTTCCGTTGGAGTCACTGTTGTTGCGGTTGGTGTGGCTGAAGCTTCCGGTGCTTCTGTGACAGTCGGTGAGGCTGACTTCCCTGCTGATACCGCATCGCCTTCCTGCATTGGCATTGGTGTCATGTCCACTGCCTCTGAGGTCTGTGGGTTCTCATAAGTACCGTGTTCCTTCGCCCATTCTTCGGTCTTCTCCAGATCCACCCAGCCCTCTGTGCCATCAATCGTTGTAACGCCCCAATGGCTGCCGTCAACCAGATCTGCATCCTCCGTAATATGAAGAGTCTCTCCATTCTGGATCTCACGTACTCCCGGAACTTCACCGTACTTGGTTCCTGGTCCCTGATAAAGCTTCTGGGTGCCATCCTCTGCGTAAGCCCTGACATTGTAGTCTGCATTATAATCTACATTGTCTCTGCCTGCAATGTACAGTTCTGAATCGATTGCCTCCTTGCGGGACTGTGCCGGTCTGCAGTCATCTAGCGGAACATAACCGTACATACCATGGTATTCTGTATAACCCCAGGTTCGGTTGTTTGCCTTATCTTCGGTCTCTCCCTCAATATGTAAAGCCGTTCCATTCGGAATCTGGCTGTCATTTAATTTCGCAGAATTCAGATCCGGCAGAGAATAGATATCAATTCCTCCTGCCTTAGATTCTACGATCATGTAATAATCTGTTTTATAATCAGGACTTTGTTTCCCCTCCTGCACATCTGCCATAACATTCACACTCATCAGAAGTCCCAGCATGATGGTCAGAAGACTCGTTATTATCTTTTTCATTTTATCTTCTCCTGTACGATGTTGATCCCAAAAAGTTTCTTCTTCTATCATACCATAGTAATCCCTCAATGATAATCCTTTTTTATTCCAAAAAACATATTTTTTTCGACATTTTTACCGATATTATAAAGGAACAAAGCGGAGTAATTTCCCATAAAGTTAAAAATGGCATCCCCGGAGATTTCTCCAGGGATGCCTGAATCATGGCAATTAATTGATTCCTTAGTTAATTATTATTTGTACAGAGGTCCGTAGTTCTTGCATGCACGGAAGTCTGCACCTTCTTTGTCCATACCAAATGCATTCCATGCTGCCGGACGATAGATATCTTTTTCCGGAACGTTGTGCATGGATACCGGGATACGAAGCATAGAGCACATTGTGATCAGGTCAGCTCCGATATGTCCGTAGGAGATAGCACCGTGGTTAGCTCCCCAGTTGTTCATTACATCATAAGCTGTCTTGAACGGTCCCTCTTTGCCATCGCATCTTGGAGCGAACCATGTGCATGGCCATGTGTAATCTGTACGTTTCCAGAGTTTGTCAGATACTTCTGCCGGAAGAGCTACTGTCCATCCTTCAGCGATCTGCAGAACCGGTCCAAGTCCTTTGACAAGGTTCAGACGGATCATAGTTGCAGGCATCTGAGCACGTGTTTCATAACGGCTGGAGTATCCGCCTCCACGGAAGTATCCGTTGTCGGCCATACACCATTCTGTGTTATCCATGATTGCTTTCTGGTCTTCTTCTGTAATATCCCACCACTGTTTCATAACAGCATTGCCGTTTTCGTCTTTTGCTTCGCCGTTAGCATCGAGGCATGCAGCACCGGAGTTGATCAGGTGAAGGAATCCGCCAGCTTCTTTAGCAACACCCTCAAGGTCATATCCTGTAGCTTTCTTAACAGCCTCCGGGCTCCAGTATGTACGAACGTCAGCGAAGATCTGAGCTCTGTTTGTAAGAAGTTTCATGAACATCATTCCAAGACCGTTGAGAACGTCATTCTCTGTAGCGAGGATGTACGGCTCACGAGCTCCGTTCCAGTCGAAGGATGTGTTCAGCATAGCTTCTGCGAAGTCACCGTTTGGATAGAAGTCTGTCCACTGTCTCTGTCCCTGGAAACCAGCTGCCAGAGCGTTGTGTCCGATTGCTTCTTCGGAGAATGCAGGATCAAGATTATCACAACCGTTCATCAGTTCTTTGATGATAACTGCCATCTTAACTACGAATTCAAACTGCTCTTCTTTCTTCTCTGGGGAGAACTGAAGTTCTTCCGGGTTCTTGTCCCAGCCGATCTTGCAGGTTTCTTTTGCCCATTTGAGAGCTTTCTCAAATTCTTCGTGATCATAGATACCCTCTGTCATACGACGGATGATTTCTACCTCATCAACGGATTCAACACGCATTCCAAGATAGGATTCGATAAAGTCGGAATCGATGATAGATCCGCCGATACCCATTGTAACAGAACCGATCTGAAGGTAGGATTTACCTCTCATGGATGCTGCTGCAACTGCTGCGCGTCCGAATCTCAGTAATTTTTCTTTAACGTCTTCCGGAATAGATGTGTCATCAGCTTCCTGAACATCATGTCCGTAGATACCGAATGCCGGAAGTCCCTTCTGTGCATGTGTAGCAAGAACGGATGCAAGATAAACTGCTCCAGGTCTCTCTGTTCCGTTGAATCCCCATACAGCTTTGATTGTCTGCGGGTCCATATCCATTGTTTCTGCACCATAGCACCAGCAAGGTGTAACTGTAACTGTGATATCAACGCCTTCTTTACGGAATTTATCAGCACATGCTGCACTCTCACCTACACGTCCGATTGTTGTATCAGCGATAACAACTTTAACCGGCTCACCGTTGGAATATTTCAAATTTTCTTCAAAAAGCTTTGCAGCGGACTTAGCCATGTTCATTGTCTGCTCTTCAAGAGATCCTCTTACGTCCAGGGCTCCTCTACGTCCATCAATTGTTGGTCTGATACCGATAACCGGATAGCTGCCTACTAATCTGCTCTTTGCCATGATAAATTACCTCCATATAAATTAAGTAATTGTCTGTCGGGAGTTTCTGATGTTCACTGTGAACAGTCCACAAAAACCTCCCTCGTTTTCTATATTTCATAGTATACAATTGCCAAGGGATAATTACTTGTGTTATAATGGCAAAAAGTAGTACAATATTCACTTTTTTGACTGTGGATATGATTTTTTTGAAAAAAACACATAAGGAGGAGATTTTTTTGCACGATCTGGACCGTAACGAAGACCGCCTGAGGGGAACCTATGAATTTCCGTTTGAATTCCATCATATAGAACCCAGCCATCCCCGCTATGTCATGTCCTATCACTGGCATGTCGAATATGAGATCATACGCATCCTGAAAGGTTCTCTCTCTGTCACTTTAGACGAAAAAAGCTTCACAGCTACAGCCGGAGATATCATTTTTATACACAGCGGCATCCTGCACAGCGGAATTCCTGAGGATTGTGTATATCAATGTATTGTTTTTGACGGAAACACTTTTCTGAAATACAATTCCGTCTGTTCCACTTATATGCAGAAAATTATTCATCAGGAAATTCTCATCTATCATCATTTTACCCCGAAATACGCTGAAATCTGTGACATCGTGAACAGTATTTTCGATGCTCTCTGGATGCATCCTACCGGATATGAGATGACAGTCATTGGACAATTTTACCACTTTTTCGGTATTGTTTTTGGTAAGCATTACTACCTGGAAAGCGTTACCAGAACACGGCGTGATTACAAGCGCATCCTGCAGCTCAAACAGGTACTCGACTTTATCGAGCATAATTATGCATCACCGCTCACGCTTCAGCAGCTTTCTTCTTCGGTGTCCATGTCGCCGAAATATTTCTGCCGTTTCTTCTCGGAAATGACACATCAGACTCCAATGGATTATCTGAACCATCAGAGAATTGAGCAGGCCTGTTACCAGCTTTCGACTACGGATGATTCCATTACGGAGATTGCATATCGGAACGGATTTAATGATCTCAGTTACTTTATCCGTACCTTTAAGAAATACAAGGGAATGACCCCCGGCAAATATAAACGGGCATAAAAAAAGAATCTGTTTCCTGCAGCTCAGAAAACAGATTCTTTTTTATTTATAATACTTCATTCAGAATGGACAGACCATACTCTGCCAGACTGTGATCTTCTTCACCGGTTCCTCCGCTGATTCCCAGACCGCCGATGATCGTATCACCGACTTTGAGAGGTACACCGCCGCCAAAGATAACAATCTTGCCATTGTCCATCTTATCCACACCGAAAAAGGTTCCGCCCGGCTGTGCCAGGACTGCCAGTTCCTTTGTAGACATCTTGACTGCGACCGCAGTGTAGGCTTTCTTGGTAGCCACATCAAAGCTTACAAGAAAAGCTCCATCCATGACATGGACAGCGACCGGATTTCCATCCGGACCACAGACTGCGATCACCGCATTCTTGCCACGGCGTTTCGCTTCCTGCTCAATCTTGTCTATCAGGCGTTTTGCAGCATCCAGAGTAATACGTCCCTGGATTCCCATTCTTTTGAGAACTTCCTGAATCACTGCTTCATCTGTCATCGGAGTCTGTACTGCTACCACTGGTTCTGCCTCTTTTCCACCAAAAGGTGTGATCTCTTCCTTCTTTTGCACCGGCTGCTCTGTGGTTTCCATATATCTGGCCATAACATACAGATAATCACTCAGACGGTTCATATATTTCTTTGCACCATTGTCTGCCCCAAATTTCACACTGACAGCTGCAAGATCACGTTCTGCTCTCCTTGCAACTGCCCTTGCAATATCTAGTTCTGCTGACAGACGACTGCTGCCTGGAAGAATATTTTCTTCTTTAGGACAATGGAACAACCCTTCCAGACGGCTGATTTCTTCTTCAAGCTGTCCGGTCCGGTCATCCTCTGTCCTGAATTCTCTGTTAAAAGGATCCGCCACGCCTGAACACACCGCATTCAGCGTTCTCTGGATGTTTTCGATAAAACGAATATCATCTGCTTCGCTCATCATGGTCTTTATAAGTCCCAGATGGCTGCTCAGTTCATCTATCGTTCCTACCAGTTGAATACGGTCATCTGACTTGGAGACATTTTTTGTGTGGACAAGATTCGTAGTTCCCTTGTCACCATTTGCTGTATAAATGCTCATCTCGGCATCTCCTGTGTCATTTTGTTAGAATGACCAAAGTTTGGTATAAATCTTAATGATATCCTCTTTGGTCGGTGTTCTTGGGTTGGACGGTGTGCAGGCATCCGCAAGTGCCGCATCAGCCATCTTATCCACTGCTGCAAAATATGCATCCGGAGTGATGGTACCAAGCTCCTGGATCGTCATTGGAATATTCATTTCCTTCTGCATAAACTGAATCCAGTTTACGAGAGAACGTACGCTCATTACCTGATTGTAATTGCTCAGTCCCAGAATATGTGCAACTGCTGCATATCTCTCTACAGACGGAAGATATTCTTTCTGGCTTCTGCTTCTCTTGTTAATGTTCGCATTGAATTCCACGATATGCGGAAGGAGCATCGCGTTTGCTCTTCCATGCGGAATATGGAACATTGCACCAAGCTGATGAGCCATACTGTGTGTAATACCAAGTCCTGCTGTATTAAAGGAAAGTCCTGCAAGACAGGAGGCCACGTGCATCTTCTGTCTTGCATGCATATCACTTCCATCCAGATATGCTCTGAGGAGGAATACTCCGCAGATTTCCATTGCTTTTTCTGCCAGTGCTGCTGAGAATTCATTGTGTCCTGTACTTACATAAGACTCAAGTGCATGTGTGAACACATCCATTCCTGTGTCTGCTGTGATAGTCGGAGGCACACTCTTAACAAGCTCTGCGTCCAGAATAGCTTCATCCGCTGTCAGGCTGTCAGAAACCAGTGGATATTTTACTCTCGCTTCCGTATCGTTTACAACTGCAAAGGAAGTTACTTCTGATCCGGTTCCGCTTGTGGTCGGAATTGCAATCAGACCAACATCTCCATAATGGTTGATCTTCAGTGCAAACTCACGGATTGCCTTTGAAGAGTCAATTGCAGAACCGCCGCCAACTGCGACGATTGCTTCCGGCTGATAGCTCAGAAATTTCTTAACTCCATCTGCAATCTTATCTACCGGTGCGTCCGGTACAACATTATGGAAAATATCATATTCCTTACCAGCTTTTTCCAGTGGTCTGGTAATCAGATCAATCATTTTGCTCTGCACTACAAACGGGTCTGTAATGATAAGAACTCTCTGGTATGGAATGCTCTCAAGACGTTCCAGTGCATTATCCCCAAAATGAATGGCTGTTTTCATTTCAAAGGTCTTCATATTGCTGCTCCTTTTCTATGGCTGCATGTCAGGATAAAGGCATTTGACATTTGCCTCCTCAAAATATCCCATCCATTTGTCAGATGGTTTCCTGTCGGTTACAACCACATCTACATCCCGCAGTTTCCCTGCTACAGAAAATGCGGTCTGATCAAATTTTGTACTGTCTACAACCAGAATTTTCTCGCGCCCTGACGCAATCATGGATTTTTTGGTTGTTCCAAAGGATTCTTTGGATTCCATAATTCCCCATTCATGATCAAGTGCCTTACAGGAAAAAATAACCTTGTCCACAAAATAAGAACGGATTGCTTCTTCTGTTCTGGCTCCCAAAAAGGCAAGGTATCCTTCTTTCATGACACCTCCGGTTGAAATGATATTCCAACCGGATACATCTGATAATTCAAGAAGAATTTCCATGGAATTTGTGATTACAGTGAGACGCTCTCTTTCTTTGAGTGCCTTTGCCACAAATACAGCTGTGGTACTTGCATCAAGAAAAATATGGTCTCCCTCCTGTACCAGAGAAGCCGCGATCTCGGCCATTTTTTGTTTCCCGCTTACATTCTGGTTCTTGCGGATATTAAAGGGCAAATCAATACTTACATCCTCATTTATGACTGCTCCGCCATAACTCTTGATCGCAAGTCCTTCTTTTTCGAGCTTGTCAAGATCTCGGCGGATCGTTTCTTCCGAAACCTCATATAATTGACTCAGTTCACTAACTACAACTTTTTTTTCTGCCTGAAGTTTCTCCAGAATTAAGTTCCGTCTTTCTAATGCCAGCATCTGCTTTGCCCCCTTCTAAGAACATTTTATAAAAGAGAATCCATCATTCGTTTATCCGGATGTGCAATGACAGATGAATCCAGATACATACCTTTTTCTGCCACGAATTGTTTTGCTTTCTCGATGGAAGCTTCTACTGCTGAAACTTCTCCTGTAAGAAGCATGTAGGATTTTCCACACATACCTTTTGCAATACGCAGTTCGATCACATCTACGATTGCTGTTTTGGCAGCCTGGTCTGCTGCTTCGATAATGGAAGCTGCATCATAAGTCTCCAGAATACCCAGAGCACTGATTCCTTCTACCTGTGTTGTTCCATACATTGCCGGGAAAAGGGATTCGTGCGGGTTACCAAGTACAAAGCTGTCAATGCATTTGTCCTCATATGTGGTTACAGCTGCATCAACTGCAGCTTTAACTGCACTTAAATCGCCTGTGATAATTGCAATATATTTTCCCGGACATACGGTCTGTGCCTCGACGATCTCTACATCAGAGGTCTTTACCATGGCATCTGCTGCTGTGATACCTGTGGCAGTCGTTTTAAATTCAATCATTCCGATTGCTTTACTCATGTTCTGCACGTCCTTTCTACTTTGCTGCGATTATGATATGGCGATCTGTTACTTCAGTTACTCTTCCTGAGATACTTGCATGAATGCTTACGCTTAATCCGTCAGCATGCTGCGCGATCATCTGTCCCTTGGTTACTGTGTCGCCTGTCTTCACAATTGCCTGTGCCGGTGCTCCGATATGCTGGCTCAGAAGGATCTTAACCTTGGATACCGGAACTACGTTCTCATCCATCGGTGCATCCTTATCGTATTTCGTCAGTCCGAGGCGGGCCATCAGACGTTCTTCCGGAACCTTACGATATTCTCTTGAAGGTTTAACCGGTACCGGCTGAACTCCCTGCGGAGGTCTGATACCTGCTTTACGAAGTCCGCCCTTCATGTCTGCAAGAAGTGATCTTGGTGCAAGACTCTGCGGGCAGGCATACATTTCGCATACACCGCAGGAACTGCAGAATGCGGAATCGATGTATGGATTTAAGTCTCTGAAATCTCCGGCAGAAGCTGCTCTCATAAAGCGTGCCGGATCGATCGGATGTCCAAGATTATGTCTTGGGCAAAGGTCCGTACAGGTATTACACTGGCAGCAAATGGATGCTGCACGTTTTAAATCGATTGCTGAAGTTCTCTGTTTTTTCATAACGATCTGGTGATCGCGCGGAAGAACAAGAACTGCATTTGTTGTTTTGGTAACCGGATCTGAACCGTTACCAATACGTCCCATCATCGGTCCGCCTACAAAATAGACCGGATCCTTTGTGGTGATCTCACCAGCCTGTGCAACGACTTCATCCAGTGTACAGCCCAGAGGAACCTTAACTGTTACAGGATGACCGACTTCTGCAACTACTGATACGTATTTTTCTGTTACAGGATTCTGTGATGTCACAGCCTGATATACGTTGTAGATAGTCTCTACGTTGAATACAATGACGCCCTGCTCAATCGGCAGTCCACCAGGTCTGCAAACACGTCCGGTAGCTTCATAGATCAGCACAACTTCATCGCCCATCGGATACACTTCATCAAGAAGATGGATCTTCAGGCCAGGAAATTCTTCAATGTGCTGCTGCAGTGCCTTGATCGTCTGAACATAGGATTTCTTGATTCCGATGATCGCCTGTGAAGCTCCAACGGTTTCCATAACCATATGGAAAGTTTTCATGATCTCATATGCATGTTTCTCAAGTAACTGTCTGTGAAGTTTCAGCAATGGTTCACATTCTGCACAGTTCATAAGAATTGTGTCCGCCTTGTCTGTAAGCTTGGCGTATGTCGGGAATCCGGCTCCACCTGCACCTACGACGCCACTGTCCTGTATAATTTTCTGTAAATCTTTGATTTCCATGGCGTTACTCCAATCCTGCACCATCATCGATGATTCCGACTATCGCGGCATCGATTGGTGCTGTTTCTTCACCGCAGCCGATTCTTGCTGCGCTTCCTTGTGCCACCAACACATATTCCCCGATTCCCGCGCCGATAATATCGATCGCAACAATCTGGGATAAGTCAGCTTTCATATGATGCACCGGCTCCACGATCATGAATTTCTGTCCTATTAACTTGTCACTTTTCCGCGTGGAAACCACGCTTCCAACTACTTTTCCTACTATCATGTGTGTGCCTCCGCATTATTATATAATCCCCTAATGCCGGTGACTTACGCCACCGGCTGATTCAGGAGAAATTTCTTTACTTTATGATGGTAACTGTATTGCCTGTGGCAATCTTTGCTGCATTCGCTTCATCTGTATCAATATGCATCTCCAGTGTGAAACTGTCATCCACACGGATCGCAACCTGATTAAAGATAGTTCCGCGCTCATTATCTGCTTTGACAGAAACGATATCGCCGTTCTTGACACCGGCTGCCCTTGCATCGCTCGGAGACATGTGGATGTGACGCATAGCCACGATACATCCCTCTTTGAGATAGATGGCACCCTTAGGTCCAACGATTGCGATCGGCGCACTTCCTGCAATATCACCGGACATACGAACTGGAACATTCATTCCAAGTTTGATGGCATCTGTTGCAGATACCTCAACCTGTGTTGCACTGCGGACAGGTCCGAGTACACGAACATTCTCAATCGCACGAAGCTTCAGACCGATGATTGTAACAGTTTCGTTTGACGCAAACTGTCCGCCCATCAGATCTTTCTTCTTGGTGAGCTGATATCCAGGTCCGAATAATGTCTCTACATGTTCCTGTGTCAGGTGAACGTGTCTTGCGGAAACTCCGATCGGAACCATAAAGCCATTGCCTTTGTCTTCTGACTGATTGATGGCGTCAATGACCATCTTTGTGATCAGTTCAATATTTTTTGATTCCAAGGATACACCTGCTTTCTTCCGTCAGGAATTATTTCAATACCGGAAGGATTTTTTCTACGTCTGTGTGTGGTCTCGGGATTACGTGTGTAGCTACCAGCTCACCAAGTCTGGATGCTGCTGCACTTCCGCTCTCTACTGCAGATTTAACAGCTCCTACATCTCCACGTACCATAACTGTTACCAGTCCGGATCCGATTTTCTCTGTTCCTACAAGTGCAACGTTAGCTGCTTTGCACATCTGGTCTGCTGCTTCGATTGCTGCTGTAAGTCCTCTGGTTTCTACCATTCCTAAAGCTTCCTGTGTCATGATTATATCCTCCTTGTCCATAATGGATCATAAAAAATACTTGTCTTTTTATTCTGTCTCGTCTTCGCAGTCTTTCTTTTTCTTCCATCGGCTCGCACTCAGCTCAACGAGTTTAACAATTTCCTCATGCGGCCGTGCGATTACTGCATAACTTGCCGGTTTCTTAATCGCGCCTGCAACGGCAGCTTCGACTGCTTCGTTTACTGCCGATACATCGCCCTGTATGATAAGAGTTACAAGTCGTCCGCCCAGCTTACGTTCCCATGACGCCAGCTCAACGTCTGCAGTTTTACACATGATATCGAGTGCATTGATTGCAGCAACGACACCAGTGATTTCAATAAAACCATATGCTTTACTCATGAGCGAACCCCTTTTGACTGATCTGAATATAGTTCGTCAGGATCAGATCTTTGGAAGAATTTTTTCTACATCTGTGTGTGGTCTCGGAATTACATGTGTAGCTACCAGCTCACCAAGTCTGGATGCTGCTGCGCTTCCGCTCTCTACTGCTGCTTTAACAGCTCCTACATCTCCACGTACCATAACTGTTACCAGTCCGGATCCGATCTTCTCTGTTCCTACAAGTGCAACTTCTGCTGCTTTTGTCATTGCATCTGCTGCTTCGATTGCTGCTGTCAGTCCTCTGGTCTCTACCATTCCTAAAGCTTCCTGTGCCATTGTTTCTTCCTCCTGAATCATTGTCTGTAAAAATTAATCTAATATTTATGCCAGGGATATCAGCTGTCAGCTTTTATCCAGGGCGCTGATTTTGAGCATCTTGACCGTATCCTCTGTCGGACTCGGTATTACGTAGTGCTGCACTACACCAGTTCTCCGGTTTGCTTCTGCCATTCCTGCTTCCACAGCTGCGGTCACGTCTTCCACGCTTCCGCGGAATTTGATGCATACCAGAAGCGGTACTGGCAGGCTGTCAGCATTTGCAGGTTTGTTCTTGTCGAACACCTCCAGGCGGACATTGGCTGCCTTGCATCCTGCATCTGCCGCCACAAAGGCTGTTGCCAGCCCAAATACTTCCAAAATTCCTACAGCTTCTGCCATTTTGCTTCTCCTTTATTTCCGGATTATTTATTAATGATCGCGATCTTAAGACCTGTCATTGCAAGGTTTGTCTGATGTGCCTCATTGATCTGCTCAAGCGGGAATCTGTCTGTGATAAGATCAGACATCGGAAGTCCGATTGCTTTTGCTCTCTTGAGGAAATCAAATGTTGTTGCATAATCTCTCAGTGTGTATACCCAGGAACCAACCAGGTTGATTTCTTTGGAACACAGATCGAAGTGCGGGTTGATTGTTGCATCTCCACCATTGATGAAGAAACCAAGCTCGCAAAGTCCACCGCCGTTGCGGATGAATTTGTAGATGTTTGAATGAGCGTGCGGGTTTCCTGTACACTGGAATGCAAAATCTGCAAGATGTCCGCCCTGAGCTTCTTTCACAGCTTCTGCAAGAGCTTCAACACCTTTGTACTGTGTAAAGTCAACGGATACTTCAGCACCCATCTTCTTAGCGAAATCAAGACGTTTTGCATTTCCGTCTACTGCACAGATGTTTTCGATACCCATAGTACGAAGGATAGCGATACAGATAAGACCAATCGGTCCACATCCCTGAACAACAACTCTTGAGTTGAATTTAAGGATTCCTGTTGTTTTTGCTCTTTCTACTGCATGGATAAGTACTGCACATGGCTCGATCAGGATACGGGAATCCAGATCCAGATCACTTACGTTGAAGAATGTAGATCCGAAAGATCCTCCTCTGATCAGGATGTAATCAGAGAACCATCCGTTAAGATGTACATCATCATCCGGAAGAAGTCCGTATACATCTGCTCCGCCAACGTTTTTCTTGTTAAGGTCGAACATTGTGATTTCCGGATCATCCTTGAAGATCATACATGTAACAACTTTATCGCCGACTTTAACTGGTTTTCCAGCTGTATCAACTTTAACGTTCTTACCCATTTTTACGATTTCACCAGTTCCCTCATGGCCAAGAGCTACAGGGATCAGACCGAATGGGTCTCTCTTGAATTCGTGTGCGTCAGTACCGCAGATACCGCATCCTTCTACTTTAACAAGGATATCGTCATCTCCGACTTCCGGCATCGGGAATTCTTTGATCTCATAATGTTCCAGGGCTGTCAGCATAGCAACGTGAGCTGTTTTCGGGATTACCGGACCAGCTGTCGGTGCAGCCGGTGCTGCAGATGCAGCTGTCTGAGCCGGTGCGTTTCCGGTCATTCCGGAAAGTACCTGTTTAACGATTTCTTCGATATTTACATTGTTCATATCCATTTTTAAATTTCCTCCTGATTAGCGAATGCAAAGGCTGTCGGTCATTACGCAGCGTCTTCTCTTGGTAAAGGTGCTTGCACTTGTAAGACCTTCACCTGTACGGCTTGCGATTGTGAATGTACAGAATCCTTCTCCACCGAATCCAAGTGCTGAATAGGACGGGCCGTTCTTAACAAGGATTGCAGTATCAATTGCTTTCGCATATTTGGTAATGTTGTCAACATTCTTGGAATGGATGTGTGCTGAGTGACGGTTGCCATGTTCAAGCCATACTGCCTGTTCTACAGCATCATCAAAATCTTTTGCTCTTACGATTCCAAGGATTGGCATCATAAGCTCTGTTGTGATAAGCGGATGTTCCTTCGGTCCCTCAAAGATGATGCAGCGGGTATTTGCCGGTGCATTTACTCCGATCATGGAAAGAAGTGTCTTTGCATCACGACCTACACATTTACGGTTCAGTTTACCGCCTGCCAGAACAACCTCTGTTAATTTATCCTGTTCTTCTTTGGAAGCCAGATAACAGTCGTTCTCTGTCAGCATGTAATGCATCAGTTCATCCACTACAGAAGATACAGCAACAACTTCCTTCTCTGCGATACATGGAAGGTTGTTATCAAATGTACATCCATTTACGATGTCCTGAGCTGCTTTACGGATATCAGCTGTTTCATCAACAACTGCCGGTGGGTTTCCTGCACCAGCTCCGATTCCTCTCTTGCCGGAGGAAAGAACTGCTGTAACAACGCCAGGACCGCCTGTTGCTGCGATAAGCGGGATATCTTTATGTTTCATCATGATATTACTTGTTTCAAGGGTAGGTTTCTCTACTGTTACTGCAATATTATCCGGTCCGCCTGATTCAAGAGAAGCTTCGTTTACCAGATTGATTGCAAAGATAGAGGTCTTGATTGCTGCTGGATGCGGGTTGAATACTACTGTATTTCCGCCTGCCAGCATACCCATTGTATTGCAGAGGATTGTTTCACTCGGGTTGGTACATGGTGTGATCGCACCGATTACACCAAATGGTCCCATCTCGATCAGAGTAAGTCCTCTGTCTCCTGACCATGCAGTAGTTGTAATGTCTTCTGTTCCAGGTGTCTTATCTGCTACCAGATGATGTTTCAGGATCTTGTCTCCTACGTTACCCATTCCTGTCTCATCAACACCCATGCGAGCCATAACTTCTGCATTTTCTTTGATTTTCTTACGGATGCAGGTGATGATTTTTTCTCTCTGATCCATGGACATCTTCTTAACGATCAGTTCAGACTTCTTAGCAGCCTCAATTGCATCATTCATATCTTTGAAGATACCATGTTTTCCGGTCGGAGCATCTGCAATCTGCATTTTTGCCATTACTTCCTGTACAATATCCTGTACCATGCTCTCACTGATTGGCATGAGATTGTCCTCCTTTAATATCTACCACTTATTTATGGATCTGATTATTTCAGTCCCAGCTGAGCCATAACCTGTTTTGTGATGTTTGCAACCAGTTCTGCATCTGAATTAGCTGCTGCCGGAGCTGCTTCTTTGGAACATTCAGATCCAACGAAATCATACTGATATCCTGGGAACTGTTTGTAATCTTCGCTGCAGCCGCCGCAGTTATGGCAGTTTACGCCGTCTTTGTTCTGGCAGAGGTTTGCAGGATGTTTTCCTGGCATACCAAATTTACGACGGATCTCATACAGTTTCTTGATGTTTTCTTTGTCGAATTCCTTCGGTCCACCAAGAAGTTTGCTCTGATACAGAAGCTGTGCGTAGAATTCTACGGATTCCATCTTCATGTATGCGGCGTTCAGGTCTGTGCTCCATGTAAGAGCTCCGTGGTTCTCAAGAAGAACTGCGTCGAAGTATGGCAGATATTTCTCAAGGTTGTCCGGAATTTCCATTGTGGAAGGTGTACCGTACTCAGCGATCGGAACGCAGCCAAGAGCGATAACTGCTTCTGGCATGATCGGCTGTGTAAGCGGGATACCAGCGATGGCAAAGGATGTTGCATAAATAGGATGAGCATGTACTACAGATCCTACGTCTGGTCTCTTCTGATATACTCTCATGTGCATTTTGATCTCAGAAGATGGTTTGAATCCCGGATTAGCCTGAATTACGTTACCCTGAGCATCTACTTTACAGATAAATTCAGGTGTCATGAATCCTTTGGATACACCAGTAGGTGTGCAGAGGAATTCGTTGTCATTCAGTTTTACGGAAATGTTTCCGTCGTTTGCAGCAACCATGTTGCGAGCGTAGATACGTCTTCCGATGTCACAGATCTGTTTTTTGATTTCAAATTCGTTTACCATGCTTATTTTCCTCCTAAAGCAATGTTTTTTGCTGTGCTGAAACAGCGATTAGGATAACCGTTAGAGCACAGCTTGGATTTTGTTTTATTTCTAAGGAGATTGTACTCCTTAATCCCTTAATTGTCAAGGAATTATCATTGTTTCATGTTGTTTTTGTTGCTTTTGTCGCTTTTCAAATGTTGCTTTTGTTGGTTTTGTTGTTTTCAGCCGCCAATCTGCACTTTCAGTGTGCTGACTGCCTCTGCCGCCCTCTTGAGGGTATTCATTTCTTCTGCTGTCGGCGGAAGAATTCCGTCCATTTTGTATTCTCTGCCAAGACCGGTGTACTTATCCTGACCAAGACGGTGATACGGAAGCAGATGGAGCTGTTCCACGCCCGGCAGTGTATCTGCAAAGGATGCGATTCCCTGAATCTCCTCCACGGTTGCATTAAATGTCGGGATCACCGGAACGCGGATGATCAGTCTGCACTTGCCGGAAAGAGCTACCCTGCGGGCATTTTCCAGCATCAGTTCATTGGAACGGCCTGTGAATTCTTTATGTTTCGCCGGATTGGTGTGCTTGATATCCATAAGATACAGATCCAGATACGGAAGAATCTCTTCAATCGTCTCAAACGGTACACATGCCATGCTTTCCATAGCTGTGTTGATTCCATGTTCTTTGGCGGCCCGAAGAAGATCTCTTGCAAACTCCGGCTGGCAGAGACTTTCTCCTCCGGAAAGGGTCAGTCCGCCTCCGGACCGGCGATAGTACGGCCGGTCCTGCTCTACCACCTGAAGCATCTCCTCCACAGTAGTATCTCTGCCGATCACCTTATCTTCACCGAGAACCTTCATAGTCTGGATCTTATATTCCTGCGACTCTGGATTACAGCACCATCTGCATCGGAGCACACAGCCTTTCAAAAAGACGATTGTTCGGATTCCCGGGCCATCATGGATAGAATACCTCTGGATATCAAAAATACGGCCTTTTGTATTTAAATAATCCATAGTTTTTACCTTTTAGAAGCCCTGTTCTGTTCTTCTGATGATGTCATCCTGAAGAGAACGGGAGAGCGTTGTAAACAGCGCACTGTATCCTGCAACACGAACAACCAGATGTGAGTATTTCTCCGGATGCTTCTGTGCATCAAGAAGTGTCTCACGGTCAACAACATTGAACTGCATATGCATACCCTTCTGATCGAAGAATGTCTGGATCAGGGAAACAAACTTCTCCAGTCCTTCTCTTCCTGCCAGTGCTGACGGATGGAATTTCTGATTAAACAAGGTTCCGTTGGATACGATGAAATGATCCAGCCTGGAAACAGAAGTTGCTGCCGCTGTAGGTCCGTTGACATCCTTTCCTGCGGATGGTGAAACACCATCTGCCACCGGTGTATGTGCATAACGTCCATCCGGTGTTGCACCTGTCTGTCCGCCGAGCGGTACATTTGCCGATACCGGATACAGCCCTGCCTGGAACTGTCCGCCTCTTGGATTATGATATTTCTCCATTGGACGTGTATAAGTATAAGCTACATCTCTTGCAAAATAATCCACATCATCGATTGCATTTCCGAATTTCGGAACTTCATCGATCATATGATGGATCTCTGTGAATCTGCGGAGCTGTTCCTCTGTAGGTTTCAGTCTCATAACTGTCGTAAGAACTGCCTTTGCCATGTCTTCGGTGACATTCATGCCGCCTTCCTGCATTCCTTTGAGGATCATCTCGGACATATCTTTAACGGACTGCTCATCAAGTCCCTTGTCATAGTTCCATGCAAGAGCTTCTTTGTATTCTTTCATGGTGACTTTCTTGTCTTCATACACAAGCTTGCGGATCGCATACAGAGAATCTGCCATATTTGCGATACCAAATCCCTGCGGACCTGTGAAGTTATAGACAGCTCCACCTTCCTGAACAGCAAGTCCTCTGCTGATGCAGTCATCTACCATACAGGATTCAAACGGAAGCGGTACTCTCTCTGCATGAGCAACATCGATCGCATTGTCTGCATTTACAAGAAGAGAAATGCAATATTCCATCTGCTTCTTATATGCATCATAGAACTCTTCAAAAGTTGTCATCTGTGTGACGTCGCCTGTCTGGATACCAACAAGTTCTCCCTTATCCATACCATTGGAAAATACAAGTTCAAGCGGACGGCACATATTGAAGAATGCTGCATCATGCCATCCATCTGTCTTACCTGCCTTCTGAGGCTCTACGCATCCGATGATGTTATATTCTCTGGCATCCTCAAGAGTCAGTCCTCTGTTCAGAAGTGCCGGGATGATCACCTCATCATTATAGTAAGCCGGAAGTCCGATACCGGTTCTTGTAAGTTCTGCCGCCTTGATCAGAAGTTCATGCGGGGAACCGTTCCATACACGGATGGAAAGAGAAGGCATTGGCAGATGTACATGCATGGATGCAAGGATACACATAACAGAAAGGTCATTGGTAACATCATTTCCGTATTTATCCTGTCCGCCGACGATCAGGTTCTGGAAAAGGCTGTATCCTGCAAATCCTTCTGCGGAAGCCGCATCACGGACCTTGTTGAGATCGTTCAGTTTAACCCAGATACAGTCGAGAAGTTCCTGTGCCGATTCTCTTGTGATGATACCCTTGTCAAGATCTGCCTTATAATAAGGATACATATACTGGTCAAAACGTCCCGGTGAAATAGAGTGTCCGCTGGATTCAACCTGAAGAAGCTGCTGCACAAACCAGAAAGACTGACATGCCTCATAGAAGCTTGTGGCTCCGTTTGCCGGAACACGGCTGCAGTTCTCGGCGATCTGCAGAAGTTCCTGTTTTCTTACAGGATCGGTACATTCTGCTGCCATTTTGGAAGCAAGCTCTGCATAACGCTCTGCATACTCAATAACTGCCTGACAGGAAAGGATAACTGCGTTAAGGAAATGAGATTTCTTAACATAGTTGCCGTCTCCAACCTGGCATCTGTCGAGTTCCGCCTGAGCTTTGTCGATAATTCCCTTATAACCGATTGCAAGAACTTCTTCATATTTAACAGTTACATGTCCGACACCATTGTAGAAATAGTTTCCTGGTGTAAAAATATTGTGATCAATTGCTCTGATTGCTTCCGGTGCCATGTAGGAAGTTGCAAGTTCACTGGAGGTCTTGCCCTTCCAGTATTTATGTACCTCTCTCAACTCCTGCTTGGTTTCCTCGGCAATGTAAAATGGATCCGCGGTCCTTGTTGCAACCGTATCCAGTTCATCCTCCAGCCACTGATAGGAAAATTCCGGGAAAGTCTGGCAGCCTCGCGGTGCGATCGTACTGCTTCCGACAATCAGCTCATCATCACGAATAATGATCGGAATGTTACGAAGGATGTGTGCAAAAGCTTCCGCACGTCTGGTGATCGTAGGCTGTCCCTCTGTGGCCTTATAGGATTCCGTGATCAGCTTTGCTCTGGCAGATTCAATAACCGGCATGTGTGCATACAGTGCCGCAATCAGCTTCGGGATCCTGGATGACTTTGGAACATCTGTGGTATTAAACATCTCCACACTTCTCCTTTCTTATGGTGTTTCAAACGCCATATCTCATATGCAATCTGACGGCGCCAAAACGCCATGATTCATATAAAGCCATTATACCGTATCCCCACTTTTATGTCAACAAAATCCAACATTATTCTCTTGTTTTTTATGCGGTTTTTGTTGTGGTTTTTGTTGGTTTTGTGTTGGTTTTTAGTTGGAATCTAATTTTTCGGTTGACTTTTGACCGTTTGACTGCCATACTGAACTTATCAAGATTTTACAGCTGAATTTTAAGCCGGAGGTGGACTACAAAATGTATCTTTCTGATATACACACTCACTCGATTGCCAGTGGTCACGGTACGATCTGTACTGTTTCAGACATGGCAAAAGCAGCTTCCCGAAGGGGACTGAAATTACTTGGCATCACGGATCACGGACCGGCCACTCTTGCTGCCGGAACCGCTTCTTATTTCAGGAGTCTTTCTTATTCTCCCAAAAAGCGTTTCGGGATTGAATTATTGTTTGGGATTGAACTGAATATTCTTGATGTGGACGGACATGTGGATCTGAACGATGAACTTCTCGAAAAGCTAGACTATGCGATTGCAAGTATGCATGCACAGAATTATAAGAGTGGATCTGTGAAGGAAAATACAAGTGCATATCTGAATGCAATGAAGCATCCCTGTGTCAAGGTTCTTGGACATTGTGATAATCCGCAGTTTCCTGTCGACTATGAGACGCTTGCAGTTGCAGCGAAAGAATTTGGGGTGATTTTTGAAATTAACGAGGCTTCTCTTGCTCCTTATGGATACCGGGGCGATACCCGGGCAAATAACAGAGAGATTCTGAAGTATTGTACGAAGTACGAAATTCCGATCGTGCTGTCGAGTGACAGTCATGGTACGGGACATATCGGAGATTTTACTTATGCGGCAGAGTTTGTGCATGAGGAGATGTTTCCTGAAGAACTGATCTTAAACAATAATATTCCTCGGTTGAAGATGATACTGAGTGAGAGGTAGGAAGTATATAATATATAATAATAGAAATAAAATATAGTTATAGTATTAAGATTTATATCACGAAAAAGAGAACAGTCTCCTGACTTTTTGACACGCGGCATTTCCGGATTCTTCCCGCGCATCTATCGATGACTGCTTTTGCAAACTCGCACCTGAAGGTGCTCAGACAGTGCAACGCAGTCATCATTAGCGCAGTCAGAATCTGCGGAAATTTGCTAAGTCAAATTTGTCAGGAGGCTGTTTCTTTTTCTGTATAGATGTCATTTAAAAGTATACTATACGCCTTTTCTTCTGCTGTATATATGTATCCTGCCCTCGTCTGGCATGGTATCATCTTTGTGGTGCCACCACGCCCCGGGGGAATCGCCGCGGCCTGCGGCCGTGATCCAATAAGGTGCTCCCGATTACGGAAAACAATGAAGTAACCAGTAAACAGGGCACACATCCCGTTGCGTCATTTAATCTCATTGTTTATCTTATTCATGAGTTCCACCAGCTCGCTGTATTTCCCGGTTACATATCCATAATTCTTTGCTTTATGTGGCAGCTGACAGTTCGTGCAGTCCTTGATTCCTTTTTCGGTGATCCTGAAATTTCCGCCGCATTTATCGCCGAGAGCATATAACGGGCAATAACAGAACAGGCAATTAAAATTCTCCGGATCCGCACCCTTATGGCACGGAAAATACTCACATTCTTTGTTGCTGAAAAAAGCGTAATGCTTTCCTTCCCAGTATGGTTTTTCCATCATCAATATCTCCTTTGGCTATATCAGATGGGAGAATCGACTCCCACCACTGATACTGATTTGTTGCTCGCTACCTAGAGATGTGGGAGTCATCTCACATCTGATATAATATAAAGTAAAAAAAAGCAGCTATGATATAAATCATGCTGTCAGTTCAGATTCTTATTTAAGAGGATTGCGATGCTACTCCGGGGTAGACAATGAATCCGTTCAAATATGCGGAGGGAACGAATGCATCCGGAGTAGTATCGCCTGCCATTTAATCATACCCTTAAAGGGCTACATGCTCTGCGGTGGCCAACGCAACAAAAGCATGCTGGTATAATTCATACGAACAGGCGAATTCCATAAAAAAATGCCTGCTTCCAATTAAGCAGACAACGCTTCGAGACTGCGGATATCTCTCAGTTGGTTGTTACACTTTACACGGAAGTTTAACCTCGCCATACAAAGCAGGTTTCCTGACTTCAGGATCATCGCTTCCTCTCCCCTTCTCATACAACGGTCGTACAATGGGATAAATGAAAGGTCGCTCCTCTGTTACAGTGACCGGATCGCTCAGGATTCTCACCTGATTCCCTCTTCTGACTGCTACGCGGAAACAGCCAGCACTTCATATGTTCAATATGGAATTATACTGACATTATAATAACATAAGTATTGTTTATTGTCAACTGTGCCTGATACTTTTTTCACAATTTTATGAACCGGATGTTACTTCACCGGTAATATTCCGCGAGGCATTTTGCCATGACATAATTTATTTTTTCGTCTGTTCTTGCATTTTTTCAGTCTCCGGCCTATACTTATTTATATTTTTTACTCAGGCAGGAACAAAGCGGACAAGTCCGTTTCAAACTCCCTGAATCCCTCAATCTTTGAGGGACTTGTTACGCTTAAAGTTAAAAAATACAAAAGTATTTCCAGGAGGAGTTTTATTATGATACAGGATATCGCACCACATGTTTACCACAATGAATACAAGCCGATTCCACCAACGGCAGACAGCTTTATTCTTTCCTTTGAAGATAAGAAAATACTGTTTCATCAGGCCGGTCCGGAGACGGAAATTTCCTTTCTGCGTTTTCGGGAACTGGAAGGAAAGCTTCCTTCTCTTTATGAGAGTTATATTTACCTGTTTTCTATAGATGACGATCATTTTTATCTGATTCCAAATCTGGATATCAGCCTGGCTGACAATTATGAACTGCACAGCATACGGGAGCTCCGCACCGCCACACCGCGTCATCTTGCCTTTGCCGGCATCACCGGACACCAGATTTTCCAGTGGTACCAGAGCCGTCGATTCTGCGGCTGCTGCGGAACACCGATGAAGCACGACACAAAGGAGCGAATGATGCTCTGCCCTTCCTGTGGCCGTCATGAATATCCGGTTCTGATGCCCGCAGTTATCGTGGGAGTCACCAACGGAGATAAACTTCTCCTCTCTAAATATGAGGGAAGAAATTTCAAGCTTCATGCTCTGATCGCCGGATTCGCAGAGATCGGCGAAACCATTGAAGAAACCGTCCATCGGGAAGTCATGGAAGAAGTCGGTCTGAAGGTCAGAAACCTGCGCTACTACAAGAGTCAGCCATGGTCTTTCTCCGGTACACTGCTCTTCGGATTTTTCTGTGATGTAGACGGCGATGATACACTCACCGTTGACCACGAAGAACTTTCTATGGCCCAATGGTTTGACCGTGATAAGATCACCGGACAGGGAAATGACATCAGTCTTACCAATGAGATGATGATGCTGTTTGCCGCCGGAAAAGAGCCAAGATAATATGCAGCAAAGCTCTCTGTCATGCAGATTTGTGTGAGGCAGAGAGTTTTGTTATTTATACTGTATTTTTCCTGTGTCAATTCTTTATTTTTTGGTATATGGAACATATCTTTTTATGATTATCCATGCTATAGTAACATCATCAAAGCTGTTCAGTTATTGCTTACTCCAAACACAGTAGGTAATTCCTCTAAATTGTTTTTTATATCTCGTTTACCAGCTGAACAGCTTTTTATCATTACCACAGGGGGTTTTAGTTTATGAAAGTTGTTGTTGCAGTTGATTCCTTTAAGGGAAGCATGACTTCCATGGAAGCCGGCATGGCTGTCAAAGCAGGTGTCCTTGCCGCGCATAAAGATGCTGAAGTAATCGTTAAACCACTGGCAGACGGCGGTGAAGGAACCACCGATGCCCTGATCGAAGGCCTGAACGGAGAACGCATTGATGTCACCGTTACCGGTCCGTATCATGAACCAGTCAATGCTTATTATGGTTATCTCAAGGATACCAATACTGCTGTCATGGAAATGGCTTCGGCTTCAGGGATCACGATTTCCGATCAGAAAGATCCTATGACTGCCACTACTTTTGGTGTAGGAGAAATGATTCTTGACGCTATCGGCAGAGGAATCCGCAATTTCATTATCGGAATCGGCGGAAGTGCTACCAATGACGGTGGAATCGGAATGCTCCGTGCCCTTGGTTTCACCTTCCTTGATAAAGACGGAAATGAAACCGGCGAAGGCGGACAGGCACTTGCTAAAGTCGCTTCTGTGAAACTTTCTGACAAAACAGAGCTTCTTTCCCAGTGCAATTTCAAAATTGCCTGTGATGTCACCAATCCGCTCTGTGGTTTCCAGGGCGCAACTTATATTTACGGTCCACAAAAAGGTGTTACCTCCGAAATGCTTCCGGTTCTGGATGCAGGAATGGAAAACTATGCAAAAATTACTGCTGATGTGATCGGCAGAGACAATATGAATGCCTCCGGTGCAGGTGCAGCAGGTGGACTTGGTTTTGCATTCTTAAGCTACTTAAACGGAGAACTGACTCCTGGAATCCAGCTGATCCTGAATGCGGTTCATCTGGAGGATGAAATGAAAAATGCTGATGTTGTCGTAACCGGAGAAGGCCGTCTGGATCATCAGACTGCCATGGGCAAGGCTCCTGTCGGTGTTGCAAAACTCGGCAAAAAATATGGTGCAAAAACGATTGCTTTTGCAGGAAGTGTTACAAAAGAAGCCGTTGCCTGCAATGAAGCCGGTATTGATGCTTTCTTCCCGATTGTTCGTGGAATCTCTACTCTTGAAGAAGCCATGAATCCTGCTACTGCAAAGGCAAATATGACTGCTTCCGCTGAGCAGGTATTCCGTCTGTTTTAATTTAACCAGCCCTTTTCCTTTTTTACCCGTTGGTCTTCTCGTAACTGTTCACAGTAACGTCTTCTCCCTGACCAGCGGGTTTTTTGTATACAAGAACCCGCTGGTATTTTGTCCCAGGATTCGTTATAATGTTGCCAATGGGGTTATTTATTGATGCAGACCAGAAGATGTACTCTGCAAAAAAAGCGCGCAAGGCAGCACGGGAAACTGCTGCCTATTGACCAGGAGGAACGCAAATCCCTCAAAAAGACCTGCGGGGAAACATTTCTCCACAAAAATACCGTTCAATACAGACTGAACCAGATTTATAAAAAATGCGGCTGCAATCCCAGGGAATTTCGGGATGCCGTGCGATTATATCTGGCATTGAAGATGTAACAATTCTATGCCAGCTGACTGATCAGTTTAAGAATCCTGCCTGCACAGGAACGGATTTCTTCTTCTGTAAGATCTCCGTTTCTGTATGCTTTACGAATACTCTCGGCATCTTCTGTATTTCCAGGCATGATAATGTCATTTCCTGCCGCAGCACATTTCCATGCAACACTTCCATCTTCCGGTACGGTTGTATTCCAGTCAGACATGATAACTCCATCAAATCCCCACTCTTTCCGGGCAATTCTGGTACACAGATCTTTGCTGTTCGCCGCATGCACTCCATTGACAAGATTGTAAGAAGACATGATTGCTGTCGGCTGCCCCTCTTTCACTGCAATTTCAAATCCACGAAGATAAATTTCTCTGAGCGTCCTCTCTGAAATCTTTACATCCACCCCCATACGGTTATCTTCCTGATTATTGCATGCAAAATGCTTAATTGTAACGCCGCATCCCTTATGGCACTGCACACCTTTTGTTACAGATGCTGCCAGCGTTCCTGAGAGGAACGGATCTTCTGAATAATACTCAAAATTTCGTCCACAAAGAGGATTTCTGTGGATATTCAGACCCGGTGCCAGCCACAGATTGACGTGAAATGCTTCCATCTCAAGTGCAACCGCTTCTCCAAATCTCTGCATCAGATCTCTGTTCCAGGTCTGAGCCATTACAGTTCCTACTGGGAATGCAGTGCAGTACTGATAATACTGGTCAGCACCCTCATGCTCTTCTCTGTCTACCAGGAAGCCGTTCTCCAGAGCCCCCAGTACACCGATTCCATAAACGGTATCTGTTGCCCTGTCCACTTCATAGTGCTGCTGCAATCGGATACCTGCCGGTCCGTCTGCCATGATCAGCGATGGAATACCATACTTGTCAAAAAGTCCTTCTGTTGTCTCACCTGCGGTTCCCGGAACGCGGATTCCTGCTGCCCCCAGAGTACTTGTTGTTTCTGCAATATTTCCGTAGAGAAGAGGAATCAGATCTTCTGCCATCTGTTCCGTGGCATAAGCTGATCTGTATATTTTTTTCTCTTCTGGATGCGGTGTAAAAACAATACAATGGCTGTTATCTGCCGTTGTTTTTCTGCATTCGTACGTTTTCCACAGTTCTTCTTCTATCTCTGCTGTGTTTTCCAGGACACAGGTATCCTCCAACGATACACTTTGCTCTACTTTCACAGTGCTACTGTATTCGAGAGATACAGAACTGTTTCCGGTCCAGATACCATAGTTTCCTTTTTCTACGATCCACTGATGTTTTTCCTCAGAAAAATATGCCAGTTCTTTCTGTCCAACTGTGATCTTCAATGTTTCAGCTTCTCCCGGCTGCAAAAGCTTTGTTTTTGCATACCCAACGAGACGGCGATATTCTTTCTTTACCTCTGTCTGAGGAAGAGATGCATAAATCTGCACAACTTCTTTTCCTGCATAAGTATCTCCGATATTAGTAACTTTCATTTCAACTGTAAGTTCTTTCTCCGAAGTCTCAATCCCTTTGAATTCTATTTTAAACTCTGTATAGGACAGTCCGAATCCAAACGGAAACAGTGGCTTTTTGCCAAAGCTGTCAAAATAACGGTATCCGACAAAAATCCCTTCTTTGTACTCTTCGGTATCCAGATTTCCATTCAGATAACTGTAATCCTCTGCAAAAGGGCAGTCTTCATATCTTCTCGCCCAGGTTGTCGTCAGTTTCGCACTTGGTACACAGTTTCCCAGCAGGATGTCTGCAACCGCATATCCACTCTCCTGCCCCGGCTGGGAAATAT
Organism: Blautia sp. MSK17_66; assembly: GCF_020538025.1. Taxonomy (NCBI): domain Bacteria; kingdom Bacillati; phylum Bacillota; class Clostridia; order Lachnospirales; family Lachnospiraceae; genus Blautia; species Blautia sp. MSK17_66. The sequence goes on along the minus strand of NZ_JAJBNQ010000012.1, from coordinate 10,517 downwards.
TAAGGATTGCCTTTATGTTCTCTGTATTTTCCAGAATGTCAGTCAGTTCGATCGGACCACCCGCATTCAGAAGCAGGATGACCGGAATCTTTTTTTCATTCAGGAAAAAAAGATCTGCTGCTTCTCTTTCACTCAGATAATAGTCTCCTTTTACCCTGCGGCGGTCTTTACCCTCTCCGGAAATACGGCTGAGCACATACACAGCTACTTTTGCATCTGCGATATCCTTTGCTTCAACAGCCCGTCCTTCCGGAAGAATAAAAGGGTTGCTTGCGTATGCATCAAATGGATTATCTACGTGCTTTGCATCCTCAAGGATTTTTTCTTTCCAGACATTTCGTGCGTTTTTATAACGTTCTTCATAATCCTCCAGCCAGTCCTCGCTGGTAATAGTCACACCTGCTTCTTTCATTCCCTGATAAATGGAAATATTTTCTCTGTTATTTACATCACCGGAACCAATTCCGCCTTTAATAGTCTTTTCTGCCCCACTTCCAAGCAGTGCAATAGCTGAAGCTGTGGAAAGAGGAAGTACTCCTTCGTTTTTCAGAAGTACAATACCTTCCACCGCCGCTTCTCTTGCCAGAGTCCGGTGTCTGATTTCAAGTTCAGACAGACTCTGATCCATACTTCCACTGTGTCCCCATACATCTTTCATATATAATCCTCCTGCTAACGTTTGAATTTATTTTATACAACAAAAGAACGACAGCATTCTTTATCCTTTATGCAAGAATATCCTGCCGCGTTCTTCTGACTGATGATAACTTTTATTTTTTACTCTTTTACGCCACCCAGCGTAACACCTGCGATGATATATTTTGACAGAAGCAGATAAACAATAATGATCGGTACGATAGCAACAGTGATCATCATGTAAATCTTACCCATATCAAAGTTCATGTAATCAGCACCTCGTAATGTTGCGATCAGGATCGGAACCGTCATCTTGTTCTTGGACTGGATAACCAATGCCGGTACGAAGTAGTTGTTCCATGATCCAACAAAGGTAAAGATTGCCTGAACTGCGATCGCCGGTTTCATGATTGGAAGTACAATACGGTTGAATGTATGGAACTCTCCAGATCCGTCAATTCTGGCAGCTTCCACCAGTGACAGCGGAAGAGAAGATTGTAAATAACTGTACATAAAGTAAAATACTGCCGGTGAAGCAATGGACGGAATAATCAGCGGAAGAAGTGAATCATACATTCCCATCTTTGTGATCAGTCTCAGGAATCCCATTGCAGTTACCTGTGTCGGCATAACAAGGATTGCCATGATGAAAGTAAAAGCAACTTTCTTTCCCTTGAAATCATAAGCATAAATGCCATATGCAGTCAGGGAAGAAAAGTATGTACATAATGCTGCAGAGCATCCGGACACGATCACACTGTTAATGATTCCTCTGAACATTGGAAAGCTTCCATCATTTGCCACACTTCTCAGGTTATCCAGAAAATGTTTACCCGGAATGATAGAAAAGCCTTTCTGCAGTTCTGCATGTGAATGCGTTGCATTGATAAGCAGAATCGCAAAGAAAAACAGACACATAAAAGATAAGAGAATGAGTACAATATGTGCGAAAATGCTCATCACACGTTTTCCTGAATTTGGTTTCATGATCTTGCTCTTCTCCTTTCTTCTTTTGCACGTTTCTTAGCTGCCTTTTTTGAACCATCTGGATCGTTGTCATTGGTCATTCTGTAAACAAAGAAGCAGAGGATACCACTGATGATGAACAGGTAAACAGATAATGCACCTGCCATTCCATAATTCTTGCTCTTCAGATGACTGTTCAGGAACATGATCAGTGTCATGGATGTTCTGTCCGGGTTACCCTGTCCGTTTGTCAGGATCTGAGGAACATCAAACATCTGAAGACCACCGATGATAGATGTGATCAGTGTGTATGCAAGGATCGGACGGATCATTGGCAGTGTAATATAGAAAAATCTCTGAATTCCATTGCATCCATCCAGATCAGCAGCCTCATAGACCTCCACACTTACACCCATAACTGCCGCCATCAGCATGATCGTTGTATTTCCAAACCACATCATAAAGTTCATAAATCCGATCAGTCCTCTTGTTCCCAGAACAGAACCCAGGAAATCAATCGGTGCTTTCAGAACGCCCAGAGACAGCAGAATAGAGTTGACCGGACCATTGGTAGAGAACATCGTAAAGAATAATAAGGCAAATGCAGACGCCATGATCAGGTTCGGCAGATAAATAACTACTTTAAAGAACTGTTTGCCGTGGATCTTCATTCGAAGATCTGTAAACCAGCAGGCAAGTACAAGTGCAACCACGATCTGCGGAACAAAACCGATCAGCCACAGGATCAATGTGTTTTTTCCATACAGGAACATATCTGATTTCAAAAGACTGATGTAGTTTTTCATGCCGACAAAATTCGGACCTACTACCTTGATACCCGAACGATAATATTCGAAAAAGCTGTATCTTACAGTATCGATCAAAGGAATAAGAGAAAATATCAGATACGCGATAAAAAATGGAAGAATAAATAACAAGCCCCATTTTCCGTAATCAATATTTTTTTTCTTTTTTTTCATAAATGCCTTTCCTTTCCAATAAATAGCAGGGCACTCTGTACCCTGCTGATCTGATCATTTATTCCGGCCACTGTACTTCTGTGATTTCCGGATAACGTTCCATGATTGCTGTTTCAAAGTTTGATTTTGCTTTGTCAAACTCAACATTTCCCTGGAAATAATCGCTGAAAGCATTCTGGATCAGCTCTACACAGCCCTGATCATAAGGGGAAAGCGGGGCAATTTTGATGTTTTCTGCAACCGGTGCAAAATATTCAAATGGATTCTGTCCACCGAGGAAATCAGAAGCGAATGCATCGTCAGAAGCAGCCTCCTGCATACCGGATTTTGTATTTGTAAAGTCAGCATAGTCTTTGGAAATCTTTAACAGGTTGTCTTTGTTTCCAGTCAGAGCAAGGATAATATCTTTTGCATGTTCCGTGTTGTCTGTTCCTGTTGCTACATGGATATAAGATCCGCCCCAGTTGTATTCCTGCGGTGGGTTTGTAACAGCCCAGGCACCGTCTTCGCCATCCCAGTTTGGTTTCAGGGTAAAGTCAATTCCCCATGCCGGGAACAGGAATGCGAATACTTTGGAGTCAGAGCTCATAGCTTTGTTCCAGTCATCGTTCCACTGACCTTTTACAGTTTTGTTCAGATATCCTGCATCCAGCCATTCTTTTGAATCACTTATCCAATCCATGATCTTCTGGTCAACTTTGATCGTTGTGCTTCCCGGCTCTACCCATGAACTTTCGATGCTGTTTCCATACAGACGGAATGTATCTGCATAAGAAGCAAATGTGTAGTATCCTTTTGCTTTCAGTTCTTCTGCTGTTGCTTTTGTTGTATCCCAGTCCTTTAATTTCTCGCCTACTGCTTCCGGATCATCTGTTCCAAATACATCTTTTGCGATGTCACGACGATATACCAGAGTTCCCGGGCAGCACTGCCATGTAGAACCTCTCTGTACTCCATCAGTGTCAGATGCTGTTGTTTTTGTAAAATCATACTGATCTGCAAGATCTTTGTCAGGATCAATTCCGAGGTCTTTAAGCGGAATTGCCACATCTGCATCTTTGTCTGTATATTTATTTACATAGTCTGTCTCTGACAGGAAAATATCTACTTTGTCATCGTCTGCCGCATCCGCCTGGTTCATCAATGCTTCATCCAGTTTTTGCTGGTAAACGCCATCCTGATTCGGGTTAATGACCCAGTGGATCTCTGTTCCATCTTTCAGTGTTGTAACTGTTCCATCCTTTGATGTAGATTCTACTTCCGGATATACAGCTTCCAATCTCTGACGAAATTCATCATTCCAGGAATAAATATTAATCACTTTTCCTTCTCCGGAATCCGCACTTACTACAGTTGCTGCTGAGAGTGTTCCTGCAACAACTGCTGCTGTCAGGATTACAGATACAAATTTTCTTTTCATTAAAAATTCCTCCTTGTTCAAAGCATTTTTCACTGTTTTCTCTTTGATGATGATACTATATCATTTTTGACATTCAAAATATATTATTAATCTTAACAAAATGTCAGATTCATGTCATAATATAAAAAATCAACACATTAAGGAGTGATGTTTATGGCAATTTCAAAAGACTGGTACCACACTGAAATGAAAAACGATGATATGGAGATCCTGCACCGTTCTCCCTCCATAGAATACTCTTTTTATAATGCAGTCCGAAGCGGAGACATGGAGACTGTCACTGCAAACTGCAAAAACGATTCCTTTCTTCATCTCGAAGGAACTGGTGTCCTTTCAAGAAATCCTCTGACCAATATCAAATATCATTTTGTGGTAACTACCGCCATGCTGACCCGTTATTGCATTGACGGAGGACTGGAACCGGAGCAGGCCTATCGCCTCAGCGACTTCTATATCTTAAAAATGGATTCCTGCACTTCAGTCCGTGAAGTTGCAGACCTCCACCATATTATGGCAAAAGATTTTACCGGAAAAATGCTTCTTCAGAAAAAAAGTTCTGTTCTGTCCAAACCTGTCATTGAATGCATCAACTATATCTACAGTCACATAAAAGAAAGAATCACCATTCAGGATCTGGCTGAACATACAGAGCTGTCCTGCAATTATCTTTCCCGTATATTCAAGCAGAATCTTGGTGTATCGATCAGTGACTACATCCGTGAACAGAAAATAGAAAAAGCCACTCATCTTCTCAGATATTCTGATCAGTCTATCGTGGATATTGCAGCGTATCTTTCCTTTTCCTCACAGAGTCACTTTATACAGATTTTTGAAGGCTATACAGGACTGACACCAAAGAAATACCGCGACAAATACTACAAATCCATGTGGTAGACCAGCAGACATGCCTCTGCCCTGCATTGAGAAAAACAGAAAACAACCCGGCATTATGTCATTTTGCTACATAATGTCGGGTTGTTTTTATTGTAATACTATAGTAATATTATGTGTCTCATCTGAAGACAACTGTTCAATCGTCTCTTTTTTCATGCAGGCACTTCCGCCTGCTCTTTTTTCTATTTCTTTTTCGTCACAGTACGCCTGAACGATCTGATATTCTCCATACTCCTTTTTGTCTGGATTGGAAATGTGAACCTCAAATTTCTTTCCTGCAAATTCCAGATAGAGTGATGCATTTCCTTCTTTATCAAACTGTTCTGCCATAAGTGCTGGTGCGATCACAAGATTGCCAATCTCTCCTCTTACTCCAAAAGCTTCTGTGATCATGGTCAGCATATACCAGCTTGCTGCACCGGTAAGATATGCATACAGCCCTCTTCCATCACTGTCAAAATATTCAGGAAGTCCTGGATACATATAGCTGCTTTCAAAGTTCATTGCCGCATGAAGAAGTGTATTGAGCACTTTATATCCTTCTTTTACAAATCCCTGACTGTACAGAGCATTTGCATACATGACTGCCATGTGAGAGAAAACAGCTCCGTTTTCTTTTTCACCATAGGCAAAGCCGAACATTCTGCCGAGATCAAATTTCTCTTCTCTAAAATTCGTATTCAGTCGATAACCGCCTGCTTTCTCATCGAACAGATATTTATCTGCACTTCTGCTGATCGCGGCAGTCTGCTCTTTTGTTGCAGTTCCGCTCATGATTGCGAATACCTGGCTGGTCAGCATCATGCGTACACGATCTTTTTCGCAGCACTCTACCGGATTCTTGTGGTCATCATAATAACCATTGAACCATCCGTCTCCACCATCTGTGATCCATTCATTCTTTCGGATATTTTCCATCATCCATTCTGCTTTTTCACGCAGATTTCTGACTATCTCATCAATTCTGACAATCACTGTGTCGCCGCTGATGTTGTGTGCACATTTTTTTGTGTAAGAACCCAGCAGTTTTCTTTTTTTGTCTGCATTCTCATATAGATCTCTTCCACAGGAAAACAGACATTCCATTTCACTGGCAATCTCAACCCGGTTAATTCCGCTTATGCGTTCCAGGTTTTCCAGGCAGTCTGCAATGTTATTCATATTTCCTGCATAGGCACAGGTAAACGCCACACTCTCACCATTGTCCCACGCCATATCCATGGCATCGTTCCAGTCGGCTCCATGGAGTTTCATTTCATTATGCTCACCTACATCATAAAAAGCAGTTAAATTCTGCAGAAGAATATGCTCCAGAATTGTTCCGAAATAAATCTCTCCGCTCTCTGCTTTCTGCTGTTTTCCGTAAGCTGTATTCCATTCTTCATCGTGTGTTGTTCCTCTTTCTGACTGAAGATCTTTGAAATATGGAACTTTTTCAAACAGAATATCCATATCGCCGGTCTGGTCGATATACAGCTTCGTCGTTCCAAACGGCCAGAATGCATGATCCATCCAGACACGGGCAATATTATTTCTGTCCGCGATAAATTCTCCCTGTTTATTTCCAATAATCGTGGCATTTGTTCCGTCAATGCGGACACCGCCATAATTGGCAACAATCATCTGACGCACTACAGCCGGATTCATGATCAGGAGTGCAAGACAGTCCTGCCAGAGATCTCTCCATCCTCGTCCGCCTTTTCCATAGTCGTGGTATGGGAGAAAAGAACAGCCATAGATTCTTCGCAGTACCGGCTGAAAGCTGATCCATTTCATATAGTTATCAGCATCTGCATCACCGGTTTCATAAGATACATTTACTTTTTTCTGCCAGTAGGATTTCACCTCTTCAAGAACGTTCTCCACCTGTTCTTCTGTCCTGTATTTTGCGACAGTTTTGGCAATACTCTCTTTCTTCTCTGTCAGTCCTGCCAGTATGATAAAACCTGCTGTTTCCTGCGGCTTTAGCTCAACATCCGCAAAGCGGATGCCTCCCATTGCCTCTTTTCCCTCAGCTCTGCTTCCTGCCTTTCTGCCTGGCTTGTTCTCTCTTACTGCTTCTGGATTCAGATAAGTACCGCCCTCTCCTACAAACTCCTGCACAGTAGGATAAAACGCCTCCGGCGCATCGCCTTTTTCTGAATATCCATATACAAAATAGGTGGTATGATTCTTCTGATGACCTCTTTCATCAAAAGACAGAACCGGTGTGACTTCCACACCATATTCTGTTGTATTGATTCTGTGAAGAAGCGATGTCACATGACGATGATCTCGAATATTGTCCGCGCTTCTTCCATAAAGTGGTATTGCAGCGATCGGAGTTATTTTTGTCACTTCTTCAGATATATTTTTTATTCTGACCAGTTCAATCTCTGCTGCTCCGTCCACATCAACAAAAGAAGTGATTTCTGACTGAAGACCATATTTTGCAGAAGTTCTGGTCACTTTCTGCCACATAAAACCGGCTTCCAGAATGCTTTTATCCTGAGCTTCTGTAAATTTCTGTAATTCCTGCTCTGCTGAAATTCCCGTTGCAGACCAGCATCCTTTACCTTCTATACGATACCAGAAATTTCTGGTACTGCGATTATTGTGAAGATTTTCAATACTTACCGGTTCCAAAAGAAAATGGTTCTGATCTGTCTTGCTGTCTCCTCCAAGGTTCGGAGTGATACTGGATTTCAGTCCTCCATCACCCGCCAGCGGAAAATACAGACCACTGTAGTTTTCCGGACTCTGAATGGTAAACGTTCCTTTTTTATCCTGAAATTTTATATATTTCATGCTGTCTCCTTTTTATGACATGAACAGTTCTACTTCTGTAATCTCTGTAAGCTTTTCCTGAGGAATATAATTTTCTCCCAGTTCTTCTCTATTGACGATCATCTTCTTGAAACCAGATTCCACGTGTCCCGGATTATGGACTGTGATATGAAGTTTACATCCGCGGAAATCTTTATCAATTTCAAATTTATCCCATTCTTTCGGAACAGATGGTGCAATTCGCAGTCCGCCAAAGTCAGGACGCATACCAAGGATACCTTCTACACACCCTACCATAACGGTAGATGCTGTTCCTGTCAGCCAGTGTACATGAGAGCGTCCGAAATTCGGGCTTGCTTTTCCCTCTGTAAACTGTCCATAGCAGTATGGTTCCAGTCTTCGGATCTCTGCCCTGTCATTCTGTGCTGCAGGCGCATTTTCCATAAAGTAGCCAAAAGCTCTCTCTCCATGTCCTTTCAGAGCTTCTGCAAGAATGATCCATCCCTGTGACTGTGAGAAAATCCCTGCATTTTCCTTTGTTCCTGCATTATAGATCACAGCCAGCGCACCCTCAAATGCATGAGCATGATATGGAGGATCCATCAGGATTGCTCCATATTCTGTATTCAGTCTCTTATAAACCATATCCAGTGCAAGATCTGCCTGTGCATCGTCTGCAAGACCGCTGATCACCGCCCAGCTCTGCGGATTCAGCCACATATTCGCTTCCGGATCTGTGCGCTTTCCAATCACAGCTCCATCTTCTGTAAATCCACGGATAAAGCGGTCTTCATTCCAGCAGAGATCCTGGATCAGTTTTCCAAGTTTCTTCTGACTTTCGTTAAGATATTCAATATATTCTTTATCCTCTTTGTAGTCTGCAAATTCTCTGAGGATCGTCATTGCATAATAATACTGCAGTGCTACAAAAGTTGACTCTCCATCTTTTCCAAGTCTGAGACAGTCATTCCAGTCTGCATAAAGACCTGCCGGCATTCCATGTTTTCCAAGATGGTTTTCAGAAAATGCAATTGCACGTTTCAGATGTTCATATACGGTTGCCTCACCTTTGTTTGCAAACGGAATCACTTCATCCATGAATGCCACATTGCCTGTTTCTGAAACATATTTATAGACTGTAGGGAAAAGCCACAGTGCATCATCTGCACGATAAGCCGGATGTCCTGTTTCCTGTACATAGGAAGCATCGTCCGGAGTATCTTCATGTCCCGGGTTATGTGTGAATTTTACAAGCGGAAGTCCACCGCCGTTATCCACCTGTGCTGAAAGCATGAATCGGATTTTTTCCACTGCCATCTCCGGTGCCAGATGAATCACTCCCTGAATATCCTGAACTGTATCGCGGTATCCATATCCATTGCGGAGTCCACAGTAGGTAAAAGAAGCTGCCCGTGACCAGATAAAGGTCATAAAACAGTTGTATGCATTCCATGTATTGATCATGGTATTAAATTCCGGACTTGGGGTTCTGATCTGGAAGTGAGAAAGCTGACCATGCCAGTATTCGATCAGTTCTTCCAGTTCTCTTTTACATACATCCTGGCAGTTTTTGTAATGCTCCACGATCTCGCCCGCTTCTGCATCACCTTTCATTCCAACAAGAAAAGTGATTTCTTTTGTTTCCCCCGGAGCAAGGCTTAAAACTGTTGAAAGTGCTCCACAGCTATTCTCATTATAATTTCCCTTATTGCTGAGTTTTCCCGTGATCACGCCCTCTGGATTGTTATATCCGTGATATCTTCCGAGAAAGCTTTCTTTGTCTCCGCACCAGGAATTCACGTCAGCTCCTGCCAGTCCGAAGAATCTATCGAATACATTTTTGTTATCAATGTTTTCACCTTCTTCCAGACGATCCAGGTTTGCGTGGATCATCTGACGTACACGGTTCCCTCTGAAAACCGTCTGTGTGATATACTGAGAATACTGAAGATTTACCTGATCCTGTTCATAGTTACTGTTGTTGGTAAATTCCGCATATCCTGTTACTGTAAGTTCACGTTTTTTCTCAGAATAGTTTGTTACTGCCAGACTCCATACTTCATAAGACCGCTCCAGCGGCACATAATATCTTACTTCTGAGTGAATTTCACTGTAATCTGCCATCATTTTTGTGTATGCTGTTCCATGATGACATTCACTTTTGTACGTCTCCAGATCTTTGCCTACCGGCTGCCAGGATGCAGACCAGTAATCTTTACTTTCATTATCGCGAAGGTAAATATACCGTCCCGGCTGATCAAACTGATTGAAAATATATCTCAGGATTCTTCCATTTGCTCCGGATTTTGCAAAACTGTATCCTCCTGCGTTATTTGAAACGATTGCCCCATACTCTGGTGAGCCAAGATAGTTTACCCACGGTGCCGGTGTATCCGGACGTGTGATCACATATTCCTTTTTTGCTTCATCAAAATATCCATATCTCATATCTCTCATCTCCTGTTCCAGCTATTCTTCGCCTGATTTTTCTTACACTATACCCTATATCATATTTTGAATATACAAAATACAAGCTGAAAATATCAGATTCGTGACATGAAAGTCTTTGTTATAGCCAAAATTGCGGAATATTACCTGTAAACAGTTACTCCGGTCACAAATTTCTTCGTGACCGGAGTTCTTTATTTTTCCAGAGTTTCTATTCTCATTTTTACATCTGTCTCTATTTCTTTGCCCAGATCATACACGGTATTGGAAATTACCGCTTCACCGTCATTTACAAAGACTTCAATCAGGTTCGGGTTTACATATACGTGGATCTCACATGACTAAAGTCACGTGCTCCTCAGTCGCTTTAAGCGACAAGGCTAAATATCGGCGGATACGCCTGTAAC
>NZ_JAJBNQ010000110.1:0-351 GCF_020538025.1 Blautia sp. MSK17_66 | reverse complement strand
ACATATTATAAATTTATTTTTAGAAAGATCAGAAGATGCAATTCGCCAGGTAGAAGTAAAGTACGAAAAATTTTGCTTTAAGATTGCATGGAATATTTTATATAACACAGAAGATTCAGAAGAATGCGTAAATGATACGTGGCTGATAACGTGGAATAAGATTCCGCCCAAAACGCCAACAAAATTAGCTGCCTTTCTTGGAAAAATAACTAGAAATTTAGCATTGGATAATTTCAGAAAGAAAAATGCTTCAAGAAGAGCAGATACACATATGATGGATATTTGTGGTGAAGTGGAAAAACTGGAAAATACAATAAAGGATTATGTGGAAGAGGATATAAAGAAAAAGGA
>NZ_JAJBNQ010000109.1:0-351 GCF_020538025.1 Blautia sp. MSK17_66 | reverse complement strand
TGTAACATCCTCCAAAGCTGCAGTTGCCGCTCTGACCGTCACAGATTCTGAAATCTCCGCCCTCAATTTTGAGTGGATGCCCGTCGATAAGTGCATCTGCGATCTTTTTCCTGGCGATCTCGTAAATTCGCTGGACCGTTGTTCTTGCGACTTGCATAGATGCTGCACACTGCTCCTGACTGTAACCTTTCTTGTCCAAAAGACGGATTGTCTCGTACTCATCTACCGTTAGAACAATGGGTGTTTTTTTCTCAGTATCATCTGCCGGAAGAAATTCTAAAACATTGGGGAAATGACAGACTTTTCTGCATTTTACTGGTCTCGGCATAAACTGCTCCTTTCTCGCTTTTC
>NZ_JAJBNQ010000108.1:0-365 GCF_020538025.1 Blautia sp. MSK17_66 | reverse complement strand
ATTGAAAGCAAAATGTGCTGAATATGGAATCGAACTGCGGGTAGTTGACAGGTGGTATCCGTCTTCAAAGACCTGTCACTGTTGTAGCTGTATTAAAAAAGATCTGAAACTTTCAGACAGGATCTACAGATGCACATGTGGATATATTGAGGACAGAGATCTCAATGCAGCACTGAATCTGAGAGATGCAGAGACTTACGAAGTTGCATGATTCCGTAAACGTAAGTATGTACCGAAGGCTATTTCGGGAATTAACGACTGTGGAGTGTACTTAGGATCTGTGAGTAGAGATAACTACGGTTACTCAAAAGCATACACGAAGAAACAGTAAGCGGTATTCGTGAGAATCCGCATTATCTCGATGT
>NZ_JAJBNQ010000107.1:0-374 GCF_020538025.1 Blautia sp. MSK17_66 | reverse complement strand
AAAAGACTGGCAAAATATTTTCCGGATGGCTCCCTGCTGACTGTCACAGATTTCAGTTTCCATTTTTCTGATATCGGACGGTGAAGCTTCATTCTGACAGCCGTCATCTTAGGCAGTTTCAAATAGTTTCCTTCCAGAAAGATATTTCCATTCACTACGTTTGTTGTATAAGATTTTCTTGACGACTTCTTTGATTTGAAACGCGGAAATCCTGCAGATGGTTCACGAAAAAACTTATGGAATGCGCTTTCCAGATGCATCTGTACATTTGCTAACGCCAATGAATCCACCTCTTTCAGCCAGGGATATTCTTTCTTGTAACTGGCTGGTGTGTTCCTTAACATCTTTTTTTCTTTTTTATAATGTTCCATTTT
>NZ_JAJBNQ010000106.1:0-378 GCF_020538025.1 Blautia sp. MSK17_66 | reverse complement strand
TACACAGAACATCTTATCATAATCAAATGCCCAAACAGCACCATTCACATGGTTTTCCACTGCTTTCTGATCTATGCTTTTCAAGCGTGTGACCATTTTCTCAATTTCTCCATTTCCCAAGTTACCGATATTTTTGCAGATAAACCGAAAGAAATTCAACGTTGCATATTCGTCATGCCAATGGAACTCTTCTGGATTGTTTTTTATTTTACTGGCTCGCTGCTGTTCTTTGATTATCTGAGCAGCTACACCTTTCATCGAATCTTCGTATCTCATATTACTCACCTACTCTTCCTCTACGCCCAGTGACGGTTTAAATCTTTTATCCTTTGCCTGCGGTACCACGATCTCATAAAAATAAAATCCTAAATATCCAAG
>NZ_JAJBNQ010000105.1:0-384 GCF_020538025.1 Blautia sp. MSK17_66 | reverse complement strand
TTTTTAGTGTTAGTGTTTTTTCTTATATCATATCTCAAATCCAGATAAAAATTTAGGATGTCGATGCAGACAAAATCTGCCTGATCAACACCCTGTTTTTTATTGTTCCAAGTTATCGAGCCAGTCATCGAAACTCTTCTTAGAGATGCGATACTTTCCGCCATCCAACTGGATCCACCGGAATTCCTTTTTCTTTAAAAGGTTATAAATAGTAGGTCTGCTGACTCCTAAGATTTCCTGTAACTCTTGAACTGTATAACATCTTTTTTCTGACATTTCTTTATCCTCTTTTCTTTGAAATATGAAAGAAAAATTATCCCTTCATATAACGAAACGCTCAGAGCATGTTTTACAGTGGTCAAAAGCAAATTTTTTTACTTTTTT
>NZ_JAJBNQ010000104.1:0-386 GCF_020538025.1 Blautia sp. MSK17_66 | reverse complement strand
TATATCAAGGATATTTGATTAGTTAATCAAATTTACATGTATGCAGTTTTCAAGGTACGATACTGACTGATATTTTATCAGTCATATAAGAAGAAAAGCTTTCTTTTCATCTTATATCACTGGTAAAACCAGTTATTAATAACAGCTCTTCCCGGCTGATACGGGTTAGCACTGGACTTATCGAATGTTTACTGGCTCCACCCTGTTTCCGACAGGGCTCACTTTCCAATGCCTGTGTCTATGCTCAACAGATTTTCATCTGTTATTCTTTTTTTAATCTGGCGGCCACCTGCTCTCCCACACCGTCTCCAGTGCAGTACCATCGGCCGCTTGCGTCTTAACCGTCGTGTTCGGGATGGGAACGGGTGTTTCCCACAAGCGCATCG
>NZ_JAJBNQ010000103.1:0-388 GCF_020538025.1 Blautia sp. MSK17_66 | reverse complement strand
GCAGGAAGCGGGAAAGTGTCTGAAAAGGAAGCAAAGGAGAAGGTTTCAGGTCTTGTGTCCGGAGACTGGGAGATATTTGAAAGTTCCTCAAAAGCACTTACTGAAGGAAGCACTACCCTGGAAAAAGATGATTTCATTTTTGAACGGATGATAGACGGGGTTCCGGTTAATTATGTGAGGGAAACCTCTCTGCCTGTTAATGAGCAGGCTCTTGAATGGGAAAACGAGGACGGAACACTTCATAAAGGACAGTCTGAAGGATGGGAAAATGAAGTACTGACAATGGACTTTTGCAGTGGGACACTTCAGAGTTTTCTGCACAGAAATCCCATAGAAGCATCGAATGCTTCCGATGAGAGGCTGTTCTTACTTCCTTTTGATGAGGTCA
>NZ_JAJBNQ010000102.1:0-392 GCF_020538025.1 Blautia sp. MSK17_66 | reverse complement strand
TTCCAGCGGAAGCATGGCTCTGTACAGGTGAAAAGCAGATGGGCTTATGCGAAGCGTCTTAACACAGAACTCGGAAGAAAGATCGCAGGAGCAGTCACAGGATATGCGGAAGAAAACCATGTGGATGTGATTGTGTTTGAGTATCTGGAAATAAAAGGAAAGATATCGGGAAGAAAGAAACAGAAGCTGCATCTGTGGAAAAAAAGGGATATCCAGAAAAGATGTGAACATCAGGCACATCGCAGAGGGATGCGGATATCCAGGATCTGTGCATGGAATACCAGCAGGCTTGCATATGATGGATCAGGAACAGTTGTCCGTGATCCGGGCAATCACAGTCTCTGTACATTCCAGAATGGAAAAAGATATAACTGTGATCTTTCGGCATCCTA
>NZ_JAJBNQ010000101.1:0-393 GCF_020538025.1 Blautia sp. MSK17_66 | reverse complement strand
AAAGCGCTCTGAAGTTCCTATACTTTCTAGAGAATAGGAACTTCGGAATAGGAACTTCAAAGCGTTTCCGAAAACGAGCGCTTCCGAAAATGCAACGCGAGCTGCGCACATACAGCTCACTGTTCACGTCGCACCTATATCTGCGTGTTGCCTGTATATATATATACATGAGAAGAACGGCATAGTGCGTGTTTATGCTTAAATGCGTACTTATATGCGTCTATTTATGTAGGATGAAAGGTAGTCTAGTACCTCCTGTGATATTATCCCATTCCATGCGGGGTATCGTATGCTTCCTTCAGCACTACCCTTTAGCTGTTCTATATGCTGCCACTCCTCAATTGGATTAGTCTCATCCTTCAATGCTATCATTTCCTTTGATATTGGATCATA